>JAJBTP010000216.1 GCA_020860805.1 Tannerellaceae bacterium
CCGATAGTCATCTTAAAACAAAATGTAAGACCCGGGTATTAGTGGGTGTGTTTTATTGTCAAAAATGCCTGGAAGAAAAAAAGGATATAAAAGAATGGTGTGGCCATGAATATTATCAGGACCGTCCAGATTGGACCAAACTAGGTAAATGGGAGATGGTAAAGGGAATAAATTCCCCTCAAAAATAAGCTATACCTCTACTTTTTAAAATATGTAAGCATTAAAAAAGTAGATAAATGCCTAAAAAGAAAGAAGACACTAAAAAGAACAAAGACAAACTCCTGGCCGCTCTGGAAGAGTGTGCCGGGCTTGTATCGTTTGCCTGTAAGAAGACCGGACTCTCACGGCAAACGTTTTATAGGTGGTGTAAGGAAGATCCTGAATTTAAACAAAAGGTAGAAGACGTTATGGAGCGTCAGGTGGATGTAGTTGAAGCAAAGCTTCTCAAAAAGATTAATGACGAAGATACGACAGCCATTATCTTCTACCTAAAGACAAAAGGCAAACACCGGGGATATACCCAGAAAGTAGAGATTGCTCCGGATGATGATGTCTTAAATATTCAAAAGGCTATTAATGGTCTTACTGATGAACAGAGAAAAGTGTTGTTGAGTCTTGCAGAGAATCATAAGATAGAGGATGATTAGTGAAGTTGAAGGATGAGGAAATATTGAAATTGGCCCGGGCGGTACAATCAGATGAGTGCCGGAAGAGCTTTTATTATTTTGTTAAGACGTTTTGGGGTGTAATCATTCCGGAAGAGCCTGTATTCAATTGGCATATCAAGTATTTATGTGATGAGCTTCAAAAGCTATCCTACTATATTGTCAACCGGCTGCCGAAACCCTATGACATGATTATCAATATTCCTCCAGGTGCAACCAAGTCGACAATTGTAACTATTATGTTCCCTGCCTGGCTATGGACACAGGACGCAACGCTGAGGATTATTTCAAACTCCTATTCCGGAGACCTTACACTTGATCACGCGTCGAAGTCGAAGGATATTATTACCTCACCTCTTTACCGGATGCTTTTCCCGGAAGTAAAGATCCGACGTGATAAGTCGGCCAACGGTAATTATGAAAATACGAAGAGAGGAGCCCGGTATATTTGTTCCACAGGAGGAACGATTACAGGGAGGCGCGCTCACCTCATCCTCAACGATGACCCTCTGAATCCAAAACAAGCAGAATCCGAAGCTTTACGTTTACAGGCTCAGGATCACACGAAGACTCTATCCTCCCGTAAAGTAGATAAGAAGAATACTCCCATGGTAACGATTATGCAGCGGCTCCATGAGGATGATGTTACTGGATATCTGCTCAAAAAGAAAGGTGAGAAGATATTCCATATATGTCTGCCGGCAGAAGTATCGGAGAATGTAAAGCCAGCAGCTCTCAAGACAAAATATATCAATGGCCTTCTGGACCCGGTTCGTATCGACAGGGAAGTTATTGCGGAAGCAAAGATAGATTTGGGTTCCCGGGCTTTCGCTGGCCAGTATGAGCAATCTCCGACAGTACCGGGCGGAAATATCATAAAAGAAAAATGGTTCCGGAAAATCTCTATCTCACAGTTTGAAGCAATCCGGGGCAGAGCTCCTATGCATTTCTTTATTGATACAGCGTATAAAGAGGAAAACATTAAAAACGACAATGACCCTTCCGGTATCGTTGCTGCGTGTAGAGTGGGCAATTACATGTATGTGTTTGATGCGGTGAAAATCTTTAAAGAGTTCCCGGACCTGCTTCGGTTTATTCCGGTCTATGTTCATGCACATGGTTACAATGGAGCCAGTACTATCCGGATCGAGCCAAAAGCGAACGGGATATCTGTGGTACAAACTATCCGGGAGTATACAAAACTCAATGTAACCGAGACTCCGACCCCCGTCGATAGTAAAACAGTACGGTTGAACTTGGCAGCTCCTAAAGTAGAGTGTGGCCGGACATGGCTCGTTGAGGGAGCCTGGAATGAAGAGTTTATAAATGAGATTTGCGGATTCCCCGGGAAATCGCATGATGAGTATGTGGATCTGTTGGGATATGCAATCGATTACCTGTTGGATGATGATTATACGGATGCTACAACAGATGGCTATTACGATGATGTTTATCATGCCCTTTGTGGGTAAAAAATAAATTTTAGATTATGAGTGTAGTTGATTGGTTAAAAAATACTTTTGATGCGGTAACAGGCCGGCATCAGGAGTTTGAGGAGTTGATGAAGAAAAAGGATATCAATCGTATCCGTTCTCTTATGACAGATAATTCTGTTCAGGTTGCCAAAGCGATAAAGGAGTATGATGTTAATCAGCATGAAGTAATGTTCCGGCCGGATAAGGCTGTATTTGGTGCAAAAGATCCGATAACAGGTGCCCGGCAGTTTTTGAGATGGGATAAGAAATGGAAAATTCCTATTCCGTATCAGGTGTACATCAATGAGATTGCTTTGGTGTTTCTTTATGGCCGCCCATTAAAATGGTCTCAGTTAACCACCGATACAGATAAAGCCTTTGATGCTTTCAAGGATTTTCTGGAAGATAAACACTTTAACTCTCAGATCCGGGAGGCTAAGAGGTTAGCTGGTGCAGAGACACAGAGTGCTATGCTTTTTCATGTGTTCCAGAATGAAGAAGGGAAAGCAGATTGTTTAATCAAAGTTCTGGCGAAAAGTAAAGGAGATGAGATTCTTTTCCGGAAAGATCAATATGGCCGGCTTAAGGCTTTTGCCTGGGGATATTATTTAACTGAATCCGGAAGAACAGTATATCACTGGATATTTATACGAAAGACACAGTTCTGCATTGTAAACGTGCCATGATTGGCTGGGAGATCGAAGAACGCCCTAATATCATAGGTAAGATTCCGGTTATTCTTTTTGAGCAGGAGAAAGAGTATGCAGGGGTAGAGCCCATGATCAACCGGCGCGAGTATATGACCAGTCGCACTGCAGATGTGAATGGCCGTTTCTCTGATCCTGCTCTGGTAGCAAATGCTGAGGTTATTAATAATCTTCCGGAGAAAGGAGAAGACAGTAAGTATTTTAAAATAAAGAATCCTGGTTCAACTAATCCTCTGTATTGTTTGACATGGGATTCGGCTGCTGAATCCAAGAAGGTTGAGGCGGATGATCTGGAATATCAAATCCTCAGTAAGTCGTTTACTCCTAAAATCGACCTTGAAACGTTGAAAGGACTTAATAGTATTTCGGGCCGTGCTTTACGTCAGGTGATGCTCCTGGCTTTTATTAAGGCAGATAAACGAAAGGAAACGCACGATGGATATGCCAAACGAATTGGAAATCTGATTAAAGCCATTATTGGAAACGTTCTGGATATCTCCCTAAAAGATGAATGTGAGAAAATGAGACTTAAACATGAGTTTCAGGAGCCATTCGCTGAAGATATTACAGCTTTGCTGGATGATCTGATGAAATCCCATAATAGCGGAGGTATGTCATTGAAGACCTATGTTGAAAAGAATCCATACATACAAGATCCGGAAGAAGAATTAAAACGTCTCGAGGAGGAAGCGGTAAAGAAACAGGAAGAGTATAAAGAACGGATGAAGGTTAATGTGTTCGAGACTGCTGAATGATGAACCCCTACAACAATGCTGGTAAGCTAAAAAAAAGAACTCTTCCGGAGAACAGAAGGATATGCCGCTGATGTTCGCCTCATCTATACAGATGTCATGGAAAGGTTGGTTGACCTCGTTATTAAGGTTGAACCTTTCTATGATCCTGAAATCCTTTTCGCTTTTAAAGATTATCCGCAGATATCTAACCAAGCAAACGAACTGTTCAGGGAACTTTATAGCCGTCTATATCTGACCATAAGAAACGGAGTAACCACTGAATGGGAAAAAGCGAACCAGGTAACAGATGATTTGGTAAAGTCTGTATTTGGTGAATCAGTTGTTGACGATAAGCGGTTCGCCCGGTATTTTGACCGGAACCAGAAAGCAATGGATGCTTTCTTCCAACGAAAAACATCCGCTGAGGGCCTTAACCTATCAAAAAGGATCTGGAACCTGGAAGGACAGTTCCGGGAAGATATGGAGCCCTCCATTGATTGTTTGATCGGACAGGTAAAGTCGGCCGATGTAATCTCCCGGGAGATCAGAGATTTTTTAGAGGATCCGGATAAACTATTCCGTCGCGTGAGGGATCCACCGGGGAGAGCTGGTGTTATCCCAGCGTGCCCGGTCTTATAATCCAGGCCCCGGACAATACCGCAGTAGTTACCTCAACGCCCAGAGGGTTGCCAGAACCGAAACGAATATTGCCTATAAAACGGCTGATTATGAAAGGTGGCAGAATCTGGACTTCGTTGTAGGAATAGAGATCCGGAACTCGAACAACCCTAATATCTGTAAACTGTGTATAAATCTGGCTGGTAAGTATCCGAAAGATTTCAAGTTTACCGGATGGCATCCTCAGTGCCGGTGTTTTGTTGTGACTATATTGGCCTCAGAAGAGGAAATTGATAAATTGCTGGATAAGATTCTGGCAGATGAGGATACCGCAGACTTCCATTCTGAAAATAAAATAACCTCTTTACCGGATAATCTTGAAAACTGGATTGAGGCGAATGCTGAAAAGATTAAGGATGCAAAGGAAAGAAATACACTTCCTTACTTTATAAAGGATAACTATGTAGATGGAGATGTCTCTAAAGGTTTTGTCGGTGAAAGAGATTCCGGAAAAACGGAGTCTATTTACCGGGAAGTTGAGAAACTGGAGAATCAAATAAGGATGAACAAAGACTTTGAAACAGCTATCGTTTTTGATCAAGAGGGAAATGTTATACTCAATAAAAAGGGTGGCTCTAATTTCGTTGCCTTTACTCAGTCAGAATTGGAGCTATGTGAGAATAGTATTTTCACGCACAATCATCCCAGTGGTTGGAAAGCAAAAGAAAATGCATTAGGCAGAATTGGTAGTTCGTTTAGTCCTCAGGATATTAAATTGGCTATATACAATAATCTGGCAGAGATGAGAGCTGTTACTCCTCATTATACTTTTGTAATGAAGAGACCAGATACCGGATGGAATATTAACCCGAATGATTTTGATAATGAGTTTAGGAGGATTGAAAGAGGAGTACGGAGAGAGATGGATAAAATAATAAATAATAGCCCTCGAAAGCATGAGGATATAGCTGTCGAAAGGGCTAACATTTTACATTATCACCTCATCTGGAAACGTTTTGCAAACAAATTTGGATTAACTTATAGTAAAGCTAAGACGCGGTAATTATTGGGGGATAACAATATTGGGGGGGGGTATACTGTATTTTTTGTATATATTGGTATA
>JAJBTP010000031.1 GCA_020860805.1 Tannerellaceae bacterium
ATAGTATTGTGCCTACAATGGTCTGAACTCCCATATGTACTACTGTTAACATTCGCTTAAATTTCTCTATTTACTGCTAAATGTAAGAAAGGCATTTTAAAAAGCAAATACATACCTTTTCATATAAATAACCTATTTTTATGCATTTTATTGTGTGTTACACAGATAACAATTAAAAATAAAAAAAGATATTCAGAAGAAAGACGTTAAAATAGTGAATCCTCAATTGTCAATTGTCAATCGAATCCCTACCTTTGCAAACTGAAAATAAAATTAAAAGAACATGCAAAAACCGTCTATCCCAAAAGGAACCAGGGATTTTTCGCCTGTAGAGATGGCGAAACGTAATTATATATTTAACACGATTAAAGAAGTATATCATCTGTACGGATATCAGCAGATAGAAACTCCAGCTATGGAGAATCTCTCTACTCTTATGGGGAAGTATGGAGAGGAAGGAGATAAACTACTTTTTAAAATACTTAATTCAGGCGATTTCCTGTCCGGTGTAAGTGATGAAGAAGTCCTGGAGAGAAATACACCCCGTCTGGCAACCCGTATATGTGAAAAAGGTTTGCGGTATGACCTGACTGTACCTTTTGCCCGGTACGTAGTGCAACATAGAAATGAAATTAATTTCCCTTTTAAAAGATATCAGATACAGCCGGTATGGAGAGCGGATCGTCCTCAGAAAGGCCGCTACCGTGAATTCTATCAGTGTGACGGAGATGTAGTCGGTTCGGATTCACTGTTAAATGAAGTGGAACTGATCCAGATAATGGATGAAGTGTTCCACCGTTTTGGTATCCGTGTGGCTATCAAAATGAATAACCGGAAAATCCTGACAGGAATTGCTGAGATTATTGGTGAAGCAGAGAAAATAGTAGATATAACGGTAGTTATTGACAAACTGGATAAGATAGGTTTGGATAAGGTAAATGAAGAACTTCGTTCCAAAGGATTATCAGAAAAGGCTATTGAACAGTTACAGCCGACTATTTTATTAACCGGAACAAACAGTGAAAAAGTAGCTTCATTGAAAAATATTCTTTCAGCCTCCGAAACAGGAGTAAAAGGAGTGGAAGAACTTCAGTTTATTCTGGAGAAGATAGAAAAAACACCTTTAGATGCTACATTGGAATTAGACCTTACCCTGGCCCGTGGATTAAATTATTATACCGGAGCAATTTTTGAAGTAAAAGCATTGGATGTGCAGATCGGAAGTATTACCGGTGGAGGCCGTTATGATAATCTGACAGGTGTGTTTGGTATGCCGGGTGTTTCCGGCGTTGGTATCTCTTTTGGTGCAGACCGTATTTTTGATGTGTTAAACCAGCTGGAACTCTATCCTGAAAATGCATTAAAAACCACCCAGCTTTTGTTTGTGAATTTTGGTGAGAAAGAACAGGAGTGGTTACTACCCGTTTTAAAACAAGTAAGAATGACTGGAATCCGTACGGAACTTTATCCTGAAGCAGTTAAAATGAAGAAACAAATGAGTTATGCAGATGCCAAACAGATACCATTTGTGGCGATTGCCGGAGAGGATGAAATTGCAGAAAATAAAGTGAATCTGAAAAATATGCTTACCGGAGAACAATCTCTGGTTGGAGTAGAAGAATTAATTCAGTCTATTCGTTAATCCGGAAGCAACTCAATAAATGAAAAAGAGGTTTTGTCTGATAAGAGAAAGCCTCTTTTTTATAAACAAAAACTTCTTTCCGGCAGTTATTATTTTATGGGTAATACAGGATATTAACCGGAAACAAACAAATGCTGACAAGAATGAACAATACGCTGTCAAATTTTACGACAACCTGCCAGAATGTCTTTTGACTTTTTCCACATATTTCCCCCTGTTTGGCAAAAATATACTTATTCGGATTTTTGGCACAGTATTCGTATATAGCTTGGTGCAATAAATATAATATTATAGTATTAACATAATTAAAATATCAAGAAGATGAACATTAAACCATTAGCAGACAGAGTGCTGATAAAACCAGCTGCTGCAGAAGAAAAAACTGTAGGTGGAATCATTATCCCTGATTCAGTAAAAGAAAAACCTTTGAAAGGTGAAGTAATTGCCGCAGGTAACGGTACTAAAGACGAAGAAATGGTCGTTAAAGCTGGCGATAATGTACTGTATGGAAAATATGCAGGCACTGAAATCGAATGGGAAGGCGAACAATATTTAATTATGCGTCAATCTGATATTTTAGCAATTATCTAATTTAAGAAACGAAAAAACAACGAATAATCATGGCAAAAGAAATTAAATTCAATATGGAAGCACGCGACCTTTTGAAAAAAGGCGTGGATGAATTAGCAAATGCAGTAAAAGTAACATTAGGTCCTAAAGGCCGTAACGTTATTATCGAAAAGAAATTTGGTGCACCTCACATTACTAAAGACGGTGTAACTGTAGCAAAAGAAGTTGAAATTGAATGCCCTTACGAGAATATGGGTGCTCAACTGTTGAAAGAAGTTGCTTCTAAAACAAATGATAATGCAGGTGATGGTACAACAACTGCAACTGTACTGGCTCAATCTATTATCGGTGTAGGTTTGAAAAACGTTACAGCAGGTGCTAATCCTATGGACCTGAAACGTGGTATTGATAAAGCTGTTAGTAAAGTCGTAGAAAGTATTGCTGCTCAGGCTGAAGAAGTAGGAGATAGCCTGGAGAAAATTGAAAACGTAGCGAAGATTTCTGCTAACGGTGACGAAAGCATCGGTAAGTTGATTGCTGAAGCTATGAAAAGAGTGAAAAAAGAAGGTGTAATCACAGTAGAAGAAGCTAAAGGAACTGAAACAACTGTAGAAGTTGTAGAAGGTATGCAATTCGACCGTGGATATATATCTCCTTACTTTGTAACAAATACAGAAAAAATGGAAGCAGATATGGAAAATCCTTTCATTCTGATGTATGACAAGAAAATTTCTGTATTGAAAGACCTTCTTCCTATCCTTGAACAAACCGTTCAGAGTGGACGTCCTTTGTTAATCATCGCTGAAGATATTGATAGCGAAGCATTGGCTACCTTAGTTGTAAACCGCCTGCGTGGTTCACTGAAAATCTGTGCAGTAAAAGCTCCGGGATTTGGTGACCGTCGTAAAGCTATGCTGGAAGATATCGCAGTATTAACCGGTGGTACCGTCATTTCGGAAGAAGTAGGTCTGAAACTGGAAGGTGCTACTATGGATATGTTGGGTACAGCTGAAAAAGTAACTGTTAACAAAGATAACACTACTATCGTGAATGGTGCCGGCGACAAAGAAGCTATCCAGGGACGTATTGCTCAGATTAAAGCTCAGATTGAAACTACTACTTCTGATTACGATAAAGAAAAACTTCAGGAAAGATTAGCTAAAATGGCTGGTGGAGTTGCTGTACTGTATGTAGGTGCTGCTTCTGAAGTTGAAATGAAAGAAAAGAAAGACCGTGTAGGCGATGCGTTAAGTGCAACACGTGCTGCTATCGAAGAAGGTACGGTACCAGGTGGTGGTGTAGCTTATATCCGTGCGATTGAATCACTGGAAGGCCTGAAAGGTGAAAACGAAGACGAAACTACAGGTATTGAAATCGTAAAACGTGCTATTGAAGAGCCTCTTCGTCAGATTGTAGAAAATGCGGGTAGAGAAGGTGCTGTAGTTGTTCAGAAAGTAAAAGAAGGAACAGGAGCATTCGGTTACAACGCTCGTAAAGATGTGTATGAAAATTTGAGTGAAACAGGTGTTATCGACCCTGCTAAAGTAACTCGTGTTGCTCTGGAAAATGCAGCTTCTATTGCAGGTATGTTCCTGACAACAGAATGTGTAATTGCAGAAAAGAAAGAAGATACACCAGCAGGTCCTCCAATGGCTCCGGGTATGGGAAGCATGGGCGGCATGATGTAATTCCCGTTTCTTAATCAGTTAAGATAAATTTTTACGGCTGTTATCATTTTATTGGGTAACAGCCGTTATTTTTTAATTAAAAGTACTATATTTGCAGCCGTATTGGAAAAAGCCCAGGTGGCGGAATTGGTAGACGCGCTCGTTTCAGGTGCGAGTGTCTTTGCGGACGTGCAGGTTCGAGTCCTGTTCTGGGCACAAAAGGTTCTCTCATTTTGAGAGGACCTTTTTTATATACTATTCCTTCTACTGCCATACGGTTGGCACTCCACTGCCAACGTATTGACACACCCGTGCCATGCAGCTGGCACTACAGTGCCAACGTATTGGCACAGGCGCGAGACCCGTATCTTATTTTATTATCTTCGGTAGGAAAATAAAAAGATATACAAACTACTCAAAATTTTGTCCGGGGTAGTATTAAAATCCTGCGAAGGGTTGACTTTTCCCTTCACACTACCCTTCACAGGGTTATGTGCTGACATCCAAAAACTTATAGGCTCTTGTGAAGGGTGAAGGGTAATTTTGTGTTTTATAGGAGAGAATTAAAAATAATTACTCTTTCTATATAAACAGAAATAAACTGGCTGCCATAACCAACATCCCTACTACTAATCCTATGATAGAGAGATGGTGTTCTCCGTATTTTTGAGCGCTGGGCAATAATTCGTCCATCGAAATAAATACCATAATACCCGAAACTGCTGCCAGAATCAGGCCGTTTATAGCCGGAGTCCAGAAAGGCATTAAAATTAAGAATCCAAACAAAGCCCCCACAGGTTCTGTCATACCGGAGAGAAAAGAGAGCCAGAATGCTTTTTCTTATTGCCTGTAGCCTGATAGATAGGAACAGACACTGCAATACCTTCCGGTATATTATGAATGGCAATCGCAAAAGTAATAGGAATGGCTACTTCCATACTGTTTAGGGCAGAGGTAAATGTAGCAATCCCTTCCGGAAAGTTATGGATAGCGATAGATAAAGCCACCAATAGTCCTGTTTTTTTTGAGTCCCTGGGGAGATGTTTTTTAATGTTTCTACATTTTGGATTTCATGCGGGTTGTTATCCTCCGGGATTACAAAGTCAATTAGATTGATAAATCCCATCCCTCCGAAGAAAGCCAGTAACATATAAAGTGTCCCCAGACGTTCGCCATGATATCCTGTTAAACTCTCTTTGGCTTCCGGCATCATTTCCATAAATGAAACGTAAATCATGACTCCGGCGGAGAACCCTAATGCTGTGGAGAGGAATTTAGTATTGGTTCGTTTAGTAAAAAAGCCAGGATGCTACCAATTCCGGTAGAAAGACCTGCGATCATGGTTAAACCAAATGCTAATAATATATTGTTGAGTTCCATTATATTTTATTTGGAAACAAAAGCAAGAACTTTTTTATATATTTACCATCAAATTAGT
>JAJBTP010000011.1 GCA_020860805.1 Tannerellaceae bacterium
AAATGAGTTTTTCAATAATTACCTTATAGATAATATTATTACTTACCGGGATGCTATCGGTAAAAATAATTTTACTCTCATGGGTGGTAGCTCTGTTAGAAAAGAACGCTGGGAAAAACTATATGGTACTGCTAATGATGTTCCGGAAGGCAACGAAGAGTACTGGTACCTGATGCAGGGTGCCAATGATTCCCGCCGCGCGGAAGATGATGGTAGTGAATACCGGGGAGCTTCCTGGTTCGGACGTTTAATGTATGACTATGACGGAAGATATCTGCTATCTGCTACCTTCCGTGCGGACGGTAGTTCTAAATACCAGGAAAAATGGGGCTATTTTCCATCTATTGGCTTAGGTTGGAATATTACCCGGGAAGCTTTTATGAAAAATCAGAGAGTATTTGATTGCCTGAAAATCAGAGGTAGCTGGGGGAAACTGGGGAATGATAAGATTGTTGCCAATGATGGGTTTGCATCCGTTACACAGGATCTATCCACAACTGGTATTTTCAACGATACCCAGGTATTAGGCATCAGGAATCTTGGATACTTTACGAATCTGAAATGGGAGGTTGTTACTGAATCTAATATCGGTTTTGACTTTACTGTATTGAATAACCGGTTATCCGGAGAATTCGAATATTACAAACGTAAAACAACGAATGCAGTCTATGATTTTCCATTGCCATTTGGTGCTGGAACACTGAAAACCAATAATGGGGAAATTGAAAACTCCGGTATTGAATTAAATCTTAACTGGAGTGACCGGATAGGCAATGACTTTACCTATAATGTAGGATTCAATCTCTCTACATTGAAAAATAAAGTTACTTATCTGAATGGATTAGACTATATCAATACAGGTTCTGCAGAATTCCGTACCGTTCGTATGCTGGGAGAAGCTGTTGATTCTTATTACGGATATGAAGTAATCGGCGTATACCAGACACAGGCACAGGTGGACGCTGATCCCATAGCTGTTAAAAATGGGTTGCAACCGGGTGATTTTATTTACCGGGATGTAAATGGTGACGGAGATATTACAGATGAGGACCGTGTTATTCTGGGTTCACCGCTTCCTAAATTAGCCATCGGAGGTAACATTGGTTTCACCTATAAAAACTTCGATTTTAATCTGGTGTACCAGGGACAGTTTGGAAATAAGATAGCTAATCAAAAAAGAGGTGTAAGAAGATGGCAGGGTGCAGTAAACTTCGATGAAGATTTATATAATAACAGATGGACAGGTGCAGGTTCTACAAACAAATATCCATCAGCAGCCGGTCTTGTGAATCCATGGAATATTGCTAAATTCAATAGCTTTACTGTTGAAAACGGCTCCAGTTTTACTATCCAGAATATCCAGGTAGGTTATACATTCCACGATATTATTCCAAATGCCGGTAAAAAAACTATGTTACGTCTTAGCCTGACAGCTGAAAGACCTTTCAGTTTCTTCTCATACAACGGATTTACAACAGATATCCCCAGTGGATTTGACATCACCACTTATCCGTTAGCGTCAACTTATAGTTTTGGTGTTAAATTAATTTATTAATAGCATAATCATGAAAAAATATATATTAATCGTAGCCGCTTTAGGCTTCCTGTTCAGTAGCTGCAGTGATTATCTGGATAAGCTTCCTGAAAATAAATATGATGTAGAAGAAATTGACTATTCAAAAACAGAAAATATGTTTCAGGTTGTATCCGGGGCATATGCTGTAATCCGGACAAGCCAGGGGTTTGGTTCATGGGCAGGGTTTGGTTTAATCGCCATCCGGAGTGATGATACCGAAAAAGGCTCTACCCCAACCGACCAGATTGAATATCAATATGCCAAAGATTTTGAATATTTCAAAATAAAAGAATTCTGGGCACTGGATGGAGAATGGGAAAATCTCTACTATGCTGTACAGGTATGTAACAGCGCATTGGAGTCACTAAATTTATATAAAGAACATATCAACAATGACAATGATATAAAACTGAATGCACAATATCAGGCGGAGGTGAAATTCCTGCGTGCTTATCTTTATTTTTATATTGCACGTCTTTGGGGAGATGCACCTTTACTAATGGATAACTCACAGGTGGTTGACGGCATCGGGAAAACATCCCGCGAAGAAATTTTGTCTGCTATTTCCAGCGATTTGGACGAGTGTATAACCAACTTTCCGGCCCTACGGCCAAATGAAATGCCTTATCCGGGACAGGTTACCCGCTACTCGGCACAAGGATTGAAAGCTAAAATTCAAGCTGACTTAGGGGATTGGGATGCTGTACTAACAGCTACTGAAGATATTATTAACAGTGGTAAATTTGAATTATATAATGATTACTATGAATATTTCAAAAAACCAGGTAAATTGTGTAACGAAAATTTATTTGAACTGCAATATACAGACTTTAATTCTTCTACCGGTGAAGTCGTTGAGTCTGATAGCTGGTTTACATTCCAGGGGCCTCGTAGTGAAATTATAGGAGTAAAACCTATTAGTAGTGGATGGGGATTTATGATTCCTTCCACCTCCATTATTAAACTATTCACCGACCGGGGTGAAACGATACGTTACACCACAACCTTCCTGTTTACAGGAGAGTATACTCCAAGTGGAGATTATCTGGTATCTGCTGATACCGGTGATCCGACTGTTTATAATGGTAAGGCTTATTTACCCAGTGTTCAATTAACAGACGGACGAAGCGATTACGGGGTGGGTAATAACATCCGTATGTTACGTTATGCAGATATCCTTCTCTTAAATGCTGAAGCAAAGGTAAGAAAAGGACAGAATGGGGATACACCCTTTAATTTAGTAAGGGACCGTGCTGATATGCCACACCTGAACAATGTAACACTGGAACAAATACTGGAAGAACGCCAGGTTGAATTTGCCTGTGAATGGGGCGAAAGATATTTTGACTTGCTACGTACTGACCGGGCTGCTTCTGTTCTGCCGGGATTTGTAAAAGGAGAAAGTGAATTTTATCCGGTTCCTCAATCTCAAATTGATATGAACCCACTTCTAAGGGACTAAACTTTTTTTAAGTGAAGAGTGAAACGTGACAACGAAGTAACTCTTCACTTATTGTTCTTTATTTTTAATGTTTCCTATTTCACTCTTTATTTAAATGTACCATGCAAAAACTCATCTTAATTCTTTTCATCCTGGTCACTCCGCAATTTCTTTTGGCGGAAGAAACTCCTTATGACCATATCTTTTTTGATCAGGCAAAACTAAACGGTGCCTGGTTCTATAGTGAAGCTGATTATAGTTCGCCCAGTTATTTACAAATGATTCAAAATAAACTACCGGTAACTGAAGAACAATTCTTTACACCAAAAAAATGCAATACGCCTCCAATACATTTCTGCAGAACAGGGTTTCTGGTCTGCCACTTTACTTTATCCGGATTGGCGGGAAAAGACTTTCTAAAAGAAACCCAAAATCTTGAATTCCGTTTATTAATAGCCGGAAATACTTTACCGGAAGAACTGCCGGCTATGGCTATCGGAACACTGGATAAAGAAAACTTATCATCGTATATACCTATTGGCAACTATATAAAGGAAGTAAATCCGGAAGGATGGATACATATACATATACCACTGCAGGATTTTAAAGGGATTAATTATATTCATAGTTCAGAAATCAAAAGATTGTATTTTAAACAAAATAAAGCAGACGGAAAAGAACATACACTTTACATAGACCAAATAGAATTAACTCCGGTTAACCAAGCCGGAACAAACTCTCTTTTTACTCCTCAGATACAAACTAAACCTTATGAAAAGCATATAGACATACGCTGGGACAAATCAAATCTGACGGATACAAAATATATAAAAATATACCGTTCTACAGATAAACAAAACTGGACTCCTGCAGGTATTCAGGAACCGTAGATGGGCTTATATACTGATTTTACAGGAGAAACAGGTATTGAGTTTCACTATTATATTACCTGTCTTAATGCTGTTTATAAAGAATCAGCACCATCTAATATGGCCTCAGCCCAAACATATTCTATGACTGACGAACAACTGTTAGATATGGCACAGGAAGCTCATTTCAGATATTATTGGGAAGGAGCTGAACCTGTCAGCGGACTGGCACGTGAAAATATACCCGGACGAAAGGATATGATTGCAACGGGAGCTTCCGGATTTGGTATTATGGCCATCCTTACAGGCATAGAAAGAGGATTTATTACCCGTCAGGAGGGCATAGAACGTTCTGAAAGAATCACATCCTTCCTGGAAAAAGCAGATAAATTTCATGGAGCAGTATCACACTTCATTGACGGCCCTACCGGAAAAACAGTTCCTTTTTTCGGTCCGAAAGATAATGGAGGAGATTTAGTAGAAACTTCTTTCCTGTATCAGGGGTTATTAGCCGCCCGTCAGTATTTTACAGGAAATTCACTACAGGAAAAAACCATCCGTACAAAAATAGATTCTTTATGGAAAAATGTAGAATGGAGCTGGTATAAACAATTCAGAGACAGCCCCTATTTATATTGGCACTGGTCGCCCGACCAGGAATGGATTATCAATCACAGGTTGATTGGATGGAATGAATGTATGATAACCTATATGCTGGCTATTATGGCACCGAAATACAATGTTTCACCCGAGTTATATTATACCGGATGGGCCAGCCAGGAAACTTATGCCCAGGAATACCGGGAAGACTGGGGTAAAACAAAAGACGGTGCTATGTATACAAATGGAAATACGTATTACGGACAAAAACTGGATGTAGGAGTATCTAACGGAGGACCTCTTTTCTTCATTCATTATTCCTACATGGGATTAGACCCGCATGAAGTTACGGATAAGTATACCAATTATTTTGAAAACAACCGGAAAATGGCCAAAATCAATTTACGGTATTGTATAGAAAATCCGGGTAAATACGAAGGATATGGGGAAGACTGCTGGGGATTGACAGCCAGTGATTTTGGTTTCCAATACCATGCACCGGAACCGGTTCTGCGGATGGACAAAGGCACTATGGCTCCTACCGGTGCACTCTCCTCTTTTCCTTATACACCGGATGCCTCTATGAAAGCATTAAAAAACTATTACCGGAATTACGGCTATTTCCTTTGGGGAGAATATGGTTTCCGGGATGCATTTAATTTAACCTATAACTGGTGTTCACCCAGCTATATGGGGGTAAACCAGGCACCGGTTACAGTTATGATTTAAAACTACCCTATCGTAATTCTCTGGAATCTTTTTATGAGTCATCCGGATGTACAGAAAGGATTGCAAAAAT
>JAJBTP010000551.1 GCA_020860805.1 Tannerellaceae bacterium
GTTTATTTGATAAGCATCTCTTCGATTTTCGATAGTATAGTTTTTATCCTCTTATGCTTATGTATTTGGTGAAATTATGTGTTAATATACTTTGGTTAGTTAAAAAGAGGACTTTTTAGGGTTCCGGATGACTCCGGTAAGTGATATATGCAGTAAGTTATAATCCATATATTAAAATAAATTATTAGTTAAATCCTGCTTATTGTTTCAAAATGACAGGATTGGGATGACTGTATTTTTTACAAAAAATTCCTCTTTTCTTTCAGGGTTGTAATCCTGCTTTTTCAAATTCTAAGGCAGCCATGATAAAAGGACCTACTACTTTGGCATCATTAGCCCGGATCATTTCATTAATATAATAGTCATAATCTCCTGAACGCATTTCTTTTCCACCCAACCCGGCTACAGCACATGCCTGATGGATATTCATCAATCCATTTTCGTCGAACCCGACAAATTCTTTCAGGAATCCTCTGTATGATTCCAACGCAATTTGTTTGTAGGAAGTATCTATATATCCTTTATGTGCAGCTTTATTAAGGTGTAAATAAACATTGCAGAACAGGAAGATTCCAGATAGTTACCTTTATCGCCACTACGATCCAGTACCTGATACCACAGGCCTGTCTCTTTGTCTCGTATAGCCGTAACCCGGGTAAGCAGATTATCCAATACCATCAGTACACTATCCCGTCCGGGTTGGTGTAGTGGCATAAAATCCAGTACATCCACAATCGCCATAGCATACCAGCCTAACGCTCTACCCCATACATGTTTGGATTGTCCGGTTTCTTTATCCGCCCAAAACATTTCTTTGCTGATGTCAACTGCGTGACGGTACAGGCCGTTGGACGGATCATACGTATGACGGGCTATGGTTAAAATCTGGTTGACAATATCTTTAAAATCTTCCGGCTGGTTATATCGTCTCGCATATTCTGCCATAAACGGGCTACCCATATAAATTCCATCCAACCACATCTGGTATGGATAGATTTTCTTGTGCCAGAAACCGCCATCCTCATTACGTGGATGTGTATCCAGCTGGCTTCTTAGTAAATCAATGGCTTTTTTATATTTTTCATTTCCGGTATAATCATATATACGAAATAACATTTTGCCACTGTTGACCCGGTCTATATTGTAATCTTCGAGTTTGTATTTTTTTGATACTTCCGTCTTCATTGACCATCGTATCAGCATAGGCTAAAGCCCGTAGTCAGCATATTTTTTATCCTGCGTAATGGCATATAAATCCATGAATGCCTCTAATTCCAGTCCGTGGCAATAATCCCATTTCAAGGTAGGCTGGAAATCAAGTTGCCAGGATTCCGGACAACGAATCATTTCAGAATCAGCCATGCGGGTTGCGTATTCTATATTCGATAGAAATAGTGAAATCACAGAAAGCAAGAATGTCTTTACCATATAATATTGTGTTTTCATGATTATTATGAAGGCAAAGATAAATCCTTCTGCTACCTTATTTGTGTAGATTTTGACTGGAACCGTGTAAAAATTGTTCCTTGTATTCGGTTGGAGTCATTCCATAAATCTGTTTGAAACATTTGCTGAAATAACGGGAATCATTAATACCCACCATATAGGATATCTGCGTCATGGTGTATTCATTTTCTTCAATCAGAGAGGCTGCCCGCTTTATACGTACTTCTTTTATAAATTCAACGGGGGCTAATCCCGTTAGCGCTTTCAATTTTTTAAAGAATACAGAACGGCTTACAGCCAGCTCTTTTACTAAATCATCTACAATCAGGTCGCCATTATCCATATTGTCTTCCATAAGGACAAACAGTTTATCCATAAATTTACGATCGTTGGGTGACAGTTCCGGCTGCTGTTGTGCTGGTGGTATTACTTCCTGGGTTTGTTTCTTATCCTGTCTGTAAAGAGTTTGTAAAGTTTTTCGTTGTTCCAGCAGGTTATTCACCCTGGCCTGCAAATAAGTTGAGCTAAAGGGCTTGGTTATATAATCATTTGCTCCATACTTCAAGCCTTTTAAACGGCTTTCAATAGTTGCTTTCGCAGATAGAAGTACTACCGGAATATGACTGGTTGAAATGTTTTCACGGATTTGTTGAATTAATTCTATTCCATTCCTGCCCGGCATCATCACGTCACTGACTATAATATCCGGAATGGTCTGGATGGCTTTCTGAAGTCCTTCTACTCCATCAGCCGCTTCTATCACCCGGAAAGAGGAGCGGAATATAGCTACCAGAAAACGCCTTAACTCCGTATTATCCTCTACCACTAACATTAGATCTTTTCCTATATTCTCTGGTTCTTCTTCATAGGTTTCTCCCATTGCAACTGTCGGAATAAATTCGGTTTCCGGTTTTAAGGAAATAGTAAGCTCACTATAGGAATCGGTCAGAATAAATTCTGTATCAGCTTCATAATGTTCTTTGCCTTTCCGGAAGACCACTGTAAATAAACTACCTTTATCTAAAGTGCTGTCTACTGATATGGTGGCTTTATGTATATCAACCAGTTCTTTTACCAGAGAAAGACCAATCCCCGTACTGGACTGATCAAAAATATTTTTATCCATCAGGTTTTCGAACCGTTCGAAAATGGACTCTCTTCTGTTTTCTGCAATGCCTATACCCTGATCCTCTACACCTAAAGATACAGTCTCTTCATCTTCCCGGATAATGACTTTAATCATTTTATCTGCGGGTGTATATTTAAAAGCATTGGATACCAGATTAAACACAATCTTTTCGAGTTTATCCATATCCAGCCAAAGGGTGATAGCTTTCACCTCTGTTTCCAGTATAAAATCAATCCGGTGTTCTTCTGCCAATGCTTCAAAATTATCCATTACTCTTCTGACGAATGAAACAATATCCAGGGGTTGTACTTTGAGTTTCATTTTCTTATTCTGAATTTTCCGGAAATCTAATATCTGATTAATCAGCCGGAGCATCCGGTTTGTGTTACGCTCCACTATCTGTAATTGTTCACGGGCTTCCAGGGTCATCGGTTCGTGGGAAAGAACGTGTTCTACCGGACCGGCGATTAATGTTAACGGGGTTCGTAATTCATGAGATATATTCGTAAAAAAGCGGAGCTTAATATCCGAAATTTGTTGTTCCATCTTTACCTTATGTTTAAGACGGTAAATGGTAAATAGAATGGATACGGTAATGAATATAATGAGCAGAATAAATAATACAAAAACTAATATTCCCCACGGAGTTTCCCAGAACGTAGGGAGAATCGTGATTTTCATCTCCCGTGTATTATCTACCCAAAGTCCGTCACTGTTTGTTGAACGTACTTTTAGTGTATATTCTCCTTTGGGAAGATTGGTGTAGGTAACTGAGCGTAGTTTGTCAATATAGTTCCAGTCTTTTTCAAATCCTTCTAACAAATAAGCGTACTGAATCTTTTCCGGAGCCTGCATATCCAACGCAGCATATCGTAAAGTAAAAATGTTCTGTTTAGGAGATAAACGGATATGCTCTGTTTCATCAATGGCCTGCTTTAAAACGGAGTCCGGGTTTGGAGTTACTTCATTATTTGCCAACAGGAAACCGGTAAAAACAACCGGAGGTATAAATGTACTTTTTCGTGCAGAATCGGGCCTGAAGTAAAGAATTCCATTAGTAGTTCCAAATAATATGCTTTTGCTACCCCGGCGGATAGTTGAAGAAGCTTCATTAAAAGTTATATGCATATTGAAATCATTATCATCATACATTTCTGCGTATTCTATCCGGGGGTCAAACTTACAAAGGCCGTTTTCCGTACTTATCCAGATGTTCCCCGTTTCATCCTCCTGTAAAGAAAGTAAGACATTGCTGGGTAAGCCGTTTTTCATAGTGTAATGTAAGAAACCGGTTGTGCCGTCTTCCCGGATGGTAGCTTTATTCAATCCACCTCCAAAAGTTGCCAGAAATACCTCTCCGGATTGGGTAGTAAGAATACTGTATATATCGTTTCCACTCAAAGAAGTTGCTTCTTCTTTGTTACGATAATGATGCTGAAATTCAATGGAGGCCGGATCTGAATAATCCGGTTTAAACGAAACGGCACCGGATGTCGTTCCGGCCCAGATAGTACCCTGTTTATCGGATGTTACTACCCGTACCCGGTAGCAATGTTGGATAGGCCAGTTTTTCAGTTCGTTACCAGGATGGATAAACCGGGGCTTTTCCTGTTTACTATCCGGGATATAGTTTAGTCCGCCTCCAAAGGTTGCTACCCAAATAGGGCCTTCCGGTGTTACATGTGTCCAATACACATTATTGTCACTTAAACTATAGCTATCGTCCGGATCATGTTTGAAATAAGAAAGATTAAACTGCTTTCCTGATTCGGTTAGCTTCAATATCCCTTCTCCTTTTGTTGATATCCAGAACGCATTTTCTTTATCCTGCATAATGTGGTAAGCTACTCCGTCAGCCTGTGGCCCGGTATGAGAGATTTTACCATCCTGTGTTAAATAACCGATGTAGGCCTCTTTTTCATATACCCGGATTTTACCATCCCTTGAACCTACCCATAACCGTTGTTTGTGATCTTCATAAATACAACGGGCGTCATTGGTAAGAGATTCATAGGAAAGTTCTTCGGCTTTGGATAACCGGAATGCTCTAGGAAAAAATGATACTTTTTCCAGACCTTTTGAATGGGTACACATCCACAGGTTACCGGCTTTATCTGAATAGACCGAATGTATTTTATTGGAAAAACGCCAGTCTTTAGCTCCCGGTTCATTATAAAAAGGCATTAAATATCCTCTGGCATAATCATAGACAGAAAAACCTCCTCCATGCGGGTGTATCCACAACAATCCGTTCACATCCTCATGAATATGAAATTTGAGGTCTGAACGTTCTGCACTCCCTTTTTCTGTGTAAATAATTTTGTGTTCAATACTCCCGGTTTTAGGTTTGAAATGAGTGATACCGGTTGCCTCCGCAATATCCATCCAGACTTCTTTCTGGCCGGAAACATACATAGATAATATTGTATTACCTGGTAAACGGCTGTTGGATTGATTATAATAAGTTGTTTTGCCACTCGTAGTATGATAAGTGAAAAAGCCGTCCCCCTTGGATGAAATAATTAATTCTTCTTCCGATAGAGGTAAGATGGTATTAATATCAGATGTTACCGGAAATTCTTTTAATTCAAAATATTCATCTTTTGTGTTGTATTTCCAGATTTTTCCCCGGCTGGCTCCAAACCAGATAATATGTTCCTGCTGACAGGCTGTATAAAAGAAATGTGCCGGTAT
>JAJBTP010000621.1 GCA_020860805.1 Tannerellaceae bacterium
GTATTGATATAATCAATCAGCTTTTCCCGGATATCTACCCGTAAATCCCAACTGACGGAGGAATTCATACTACTGAGTAAAACCCTTAACTCCTTATAATTCTGTTTGGTATCGGTTACCTGGATATTAGCTACCCGTCTGTCCCATTTAGGATGTGCTTGTAAAAGTTCTGTTAGTTTATTCCGTAACGGTTCCAAAGGCAAACTATAATCAACATATAAAAACAGTTCCCAGGATAGAGGAGGTAGAACGCGTCCAGTTCTGAAAAGGTTTCTCCAGGAAGCAAGTAACAGGCAGAACCAGTTGTCGTTCATCCCATATCTTGACTACCACATAGGTTAAAGTAATTTCTTCTATCCTGCCCCATTCTCCTTCTACAACTACCACATCGTCCAGGCGGATAGGCTGTGTAATCGCAATCTGGATTCCGGCTAATACGGCACCAATACTTTTTGTGCCGCCAACCCTACAATAATTCCGGCAATACCTGCTGATGTAAGCAAACTTACCCCTAATGCACGCACTCGCTCAAAAGTCATCAAACAAATAGCCACAATCAGGAAAGTAATAATCCCCACAATAATACCTTCAAAAATCTTCATACGGGTCAGATTCATACGGGCTACCAGGTTATTCTCACTTTGTATGTCAAGTTTATTGCGCAAAATATAGAAAATAAGCCTGACTCCTTTGATAAGTAACCAACCGACAGCAATAATAAGCAGGATTGTATTTATATCGGCAACAAAGTTTTCATACTTGCCACCTTTCAGAAAAGTTTCATTAAAAATTTTCAATAAAATCCACACAAATATCCCCCAAAGAGGCACCCGCAATAATTCTATAATAAAGTCATCCGCCTTGGTTTCTGTTTTAAGAGCTTTTTCTTTCAGCTTTTTAATAACGTAATGATAAATCACGTACACAATTAAAGTCACTATTAGAAATCCTCCCAGCCCAATTAAAATCCGGTGCTCAGGATTATCTATCATCTTCAGGAGCCACTCTTTCATCTTTTCAGGTACTATTCAACAATTAACTTTTTCAAAAAAGCAACTGTTTCCTGTTGAGTAGGTATATTATAATGTGCAACATTCGAGGCCTTTCCAACCTTGACCGTAGCAGCATCTTCAGGCAAAGCCATAAACATCTCTTCGTCTGTCGTATCATCCCCGACAGCCAGAATAAAATCATAATTTCCTCCCTCAATGATTCGCATAGCTTCTGCTCCTTTACTGAAATCACTCTGTTTGATTTTCACGATTTTATTACCCCGCATAATCTGAAGGTTAGCCAGCGCACAGGGAGTCATTAAGGCATTAATTAACTGATTAACCCGTAGATCAGCCAGCCAGGGGTCTACATCCCGGTAATGCCAGACCAAAGCTGTTTTCTTTATTTCCAGGCGTGATTTAGGAGTTTTCTTAACGGTATGTTCCAGGATATTAACGATATCTTTATCCCATTCCACTTCTTTTACCTTCTCATGCCATACTCCTTTTTCTTTATAGAAAGCCCCATGTTCGGCAGCCATATCCAATGGTAAATCACCCAGCCATTTATCCAGTATCCCAAATTCTCTTCCACTGGTAATCACTACCTTGTTTTTCGTATCTGTAGTATACTTACCTAATAATTCACGTAAGGCTTTTGTAGGTTTAGCCTGCAACGGATTCCGGTAAAATGGCACCAGCGTACCGTCATAATCCAGTAAAATCAATCGGTGTTTTGCTTTATCATAAGCTGTTTTAATAGTATTAAACTGAGAGTTACCAATAATCTTTTGCTTCAGGATATCATTTTTTTCCTTACTCCACCCAACTCTTCTATAAAATCCACAGCCCATTGTTGCACAGTTTGTACAGAAATGATATCCTGCATCGCTTTCAGACTTTGCTTTTGTTCAGCTACCGGCATTTCCAGCGCTGTAAGTATAGCATTCTCAACCTCTTTAACATCTGTCGGATTTACAATAATAGCATCATACAATTCATTCGAAGCACCCGCCATTTCACTTAAAATCAAAACACCCGGTTTCGTGCGTTTAGCCGCCAGATATTCCTTGGCAACCAGATTCATTCCATCCCGTAAAGGCGTAACCAAAGCCACATCAGCAATATAATAGATAGCGGTTACTTCATTAAAGTCAAACCCCCGGTAAAAATAATGAATAGGAGTCCATTGACTCGTTGAATACTTTCCATTGATCGAACCTACCATCTGATCTATCTGATCTTTTAATTCGGCATACATCTCTACATTATCCCGGGAAGGAGAAACAATCATTACCAACGATACCCTATTATGCCATTCCGGATGATTCTCCAAAAATTGCCGGAAACTTTCCAGCCGTATCAAAATACCTTTACTATAATCCAGACGGTCTACAGAAAGAATAATTTTCCCATCGCCAAAATTATTTTTCAATTCCTTCGCCTTTTTCCGTATAGCAGTTTTAAGACTTGAATCATAATAGAGCTGGTAATTAATACCCATCGGAAGCGCATCCACATCTACGACACGGCTGTCCAGCTGTATCTCATCCAGATTACAATCGTACTTCAGTACCCGATAAACTGCACTAATAAAATGACGCATATAACTATGCGTATGGGACCCTACCAGGTCAGCTCCCAATAATCCATTCAACAAATCTGCCCGTTCCGGTAAGGACCTGAACAATTCGTAAGACGGGAAAGGAATATGGAGAAAATAACCAATACTGATATCCTGTACACATTCACGAATAAGAGCAGGTAGCAACATCAATTGATAATCCTGCACCCAAACAATATCTCCCGGCTCTATAATACGGCAGGCTTCATCACAAAATAATTTATTAACTTCCTTATAGGCTTCCCAATAGACAGGTTCGTAACGCATATAAGTGGAAAAATAATGACACATAGGCCACAACACACTATTACTATATCCTTCATAGTAATTTTCAATCTGTTCGGGGGTCAGATAAACCGGATGAAAGTTTTGCTTTAACATCTCGGCATCAATTTGTTCTTTTTCAGTTCCTTCCTCCAGATACATACCGGGCCATCCTACCCAATGTTTTTCATGTAAGGTTTCTAACGAATTCAGTCCGGTAGCAAGACCACCATCACTGGCAACCACTTTGTACTGATTATCCTCTTCAATAATTTTTAGTGGCAGTCTGTTAGATATGATAATTAATTTCATACGTATGAAGCATTTTTAATTTAACAGGCAAATATATGTGTGAAATAAAAACAGAAGAAAGTTCCTTTTAGTTCAATACAATAGATATGCAGGATTTAAGTTATGGCGTTATTGGCAACTGTAAAACAGCAGCCCTTGTTTCACGGCGTGGAAGTATCGACTGGTTATGTTTACCCAATTTTGACTCACCCTCTGTTTTTAGTAAACTATTGGATGAAAAAAGAGGAGGAAGTTTCTCTTTCAAGGTTAATAAAACCTATGAAATTGTACAGCAATATATACCCTATACCAATATTTTATCTACTCAATTCATTGCACCGGAAGGAAGTTTCGAGGTAATTGACTTTATGCCCCGTTACCGTACAGGAGAGAAGAGCTACTTTATTCCTTCAGAAAATTATCGCTATATCCGGTATCAATCCGGCAAACCCCGTTTCCGGATTCATTATGAGCCTATACTTAACTACGCCAAAGAAAGCGCCGTACATCAACAATATACTCACTTTATCAAGACCTATTCTATTTCAAACGAAAGTGATAACTTCTATCTCTATTCCAGCATTGAGTTTATTACAATTCTGGAAAGCAAAGAAATCCAATTAGAAAAAGATGAATATATCCTCCTTTCTTACAATCAGAAATTAATTAATATGGATATTGAACAGGTACATCTGGAATACGAACGAACCAAAGTATACTGGCTAAACTGGAGTAGCCGTTCGAGAAAATTTATACAATACAATGATGCTATTACACGTAGCCTGCTAATCCTGAAACTAATGTCTTATCAGGAAACCGGAGCCGTGCTCGCCGCCCTGACTACCAGCGTACCGGAAACCATTGGAGAAACCCGTAACTGGGATTATCGCTTCTGCTGGATAAGAGATGCATCCATGTCTATTGAAACTTTAATTAAAATGGTCCATCAATCAGCAGCACAAAGATTTATGAAATTCATTAAACTTATTCTGCATAACAAGCTTGATAATTTCCAGATTATGTATGGCATCAACGGAGAAAGAGAATTAACCGAAGAAATTCTTCCTCATTTAGCCGGCTTTAATCACTCCCAACCGGTACGCGTAGGAAATGCGGCTTATAACCAGACACAAAATGATTCTTTAGGCTATCTAATGGATGTCATCTATCGTTATTATGTTCATTTTCCGGGCACATTGGATGAGATGGAAGAAATATGGGAAATTGTGAAAGGTATGGTAAAAGCTGTACAGAAAGACTGGCGTCAACCCGATCACAGCATATGGGAATTCCGTAATAAACAGGAACATTTCGTATTTTCCAAAGTCATGGCATGGGTGGCTATCCACCGGGGAATGGAGATAGCTGAGTTATTAGGTCAGAAGCATCATAAAAAAGAGTGGGAAGCAGAAGGTAAAAAGATTTGTGAAGAAGTACTGAGTAAAGGATGGAATGACCAAATACAAAGTTTCTCCCAATATTATGGTAGTGATCATGTAGATTCCTCTCTACTTCTGATGGAATATTATGGTTTTATAAAAGCGGACGACCCTCGTTATATAGCCACTGTTCATAAAATAAAACAGGAATTATATCATAATGGGCTGATGTATCGTTACATAAATGAAGATGACTTCGGCCAACCATCCTCTTCTTTTACCATTTGCAGTTTCTGGATGATACAGGCACTTTTTGCTATTGGTGAAGAGAGCGAGGCATTAAAAATGTTTCATGAGGTACTTACTTATTCCAATCATTTAGGACTGTTTAGTGAAGACCTCGATTTTAAAACAAAATGCCAGTTAGGAAATTTCCCACAGGCTTATTCCCATCTGGCACTTATTAATACAGCCATTTTATTCGGAGAAGAAAAGAAGACCTCCGGATTTATTCACCCTTAATGTTCTCATTCCTTTGTAAAGGCAGAGAATAATAGAACCAACATTCATTATAGTGAAAATGAAATAGTTTATCTGTAGCCGGACAAATTAAATATACATCTCCTTCAAAAAAAAGTTTCCATATAAGTCCATAAATTCTACAATGTTACCAGCATCTATTTTAAAAATCCCATGGATATTCTTATAA
>JAJBTP010000315.1 GCA_020860805.1 Tannerellaceae bacterium
AAATAAGAAAATGCATTCTAGGTTTATCAATATCAAAGGTGAATTAGTTTCATTAAACACCCCTCTTGTAATGGGTATTCTTAATATTACGCCTGATTCTTTTTATGCAGGTAGCCGGAAACAAACTGAAAAAGAAATAGAAGAACGAATTCAGGCTATTTTAGAAGAAGGAGGTACTATTATCGATTTGGGAGGTTACTCTTCCAGGCCCGGTTCAATCGATATTCCGGAAGAAGAAGAAATAAACCGGCTGGAATTTGCATTAAATATAGCCACTAAACAATATCCCGATGCAATTCTGTCTGTAGATACATTCCGGTCGGAAATAGCCCGGAGATGTGTGGAAAAATATGGTGTTGCCATCATTAATGATATAAGCGGAGGAGAACTTGATAAAAAAATGTTTTCTACTGTAGCAGACTTACAGATTCCATATATACTTATGCATATGCGTGGAACACCACAAACTATGTTACAACATACACATTATGAGCACTTAATTGTGGAAACGAGAAAATATCTGGCAGACAAAATACAAGAACTACGATTACTGGGCGTAAACGATATTATTATTGACCCGGGATTTGGATTCAGTAAAACGTGGCAACAAAACTATGAAATAATGCATTATCTGAAAGAATTTTGTATATTCGAACTTCCTCTTTTAGTTGGTATTTCACGCAAAGCGATGATTTATAAATTTCTGGAAAGTACACCTCAGGATAGTTTAACAGGAACCATAGCTCTTAATACATATGCCCTTTTAAACGGAGCAGATTTTTTACGCGTACACGATGTAAAAGAAGCTGTTGAAACAGTCAGAATCATAGAGAAAATAAAACAATCAACCAACTATAAAATCCAGGATAACACATGTGGATGCATATCGGAATAAAAGACGTTATTGATATACTGCTGGTAGCTTTTTTCCTCTATCAAACCTATAAATTGATGAAAAGCTCCGGTACGATAGCTCTTTTTAGTGGAGTAGTTTCTTTCATCATAGTCTGGATATTAATGTCACAGGTGATGGAAATGCGCCTGATGGGAGCTATTCTGGATAAAATAGTAAGTGTCGGCTTCTTCGTATTGGTAGTTTTATTTCAGGATGAAATCCGGCGCTTTCTTCTGGCGATGGGTTCACACCGGGGCTGGAAATTTATTACACAACTATTTTCCAAAAAAGACCCAAAAGAAAATGAGCAAAAGATTGTTGCTCCGGTTGTACTTGCCTGTATGAATATGGCGCGTAAAAAAACAGGTGCACTCATCGTAATCGAACAGGATGTAAATTTGGCTGTATACGAACATACCGGTGAAATGTTTGTTGCAGATGTTAATGCACGTTTGATTGAAAATATTTTTTTCAAAAATAGTCCTCTGCATGATGGAGCTATGATTATTGCGGACAATAAAATAAAAGCGGCCGCCTGTATTTTGCCAGTAGCTCAAAATGCGGATATTCCTAAAGAATTAGGATTAAGACACCGTTCCGGTCTCGGTATGTCTATTGAAACCGATGCAATAGTTATCATTGTATCGGAAGAAAGAGGAAAGATTTCAGTAGCTCATATGGGTAAAATGTGTAACAATATAACTGCTGAAGACTTACAACAAATTCTTACTCACGAGAAAGATGTAATCGATTTTTGTTAAATGTTCTAAATTTGACAGGTCGAGTTTAAATTATATACCAGAATTTGCAACATCGAGATTGCATTTTCACTATTTTTGCATCCGAAACAAGGCGATTATTCTTAAATTATATAAAATTTCTGCCATTATGGATTTGATGCAAGACATTATCAACCGCGCGAAAGCAAACAAACAACGCATTGTTCTTCCGGAAGGAACAGACGAAAGAACTTTGAGAGCCGCTGATCGCCTTCTGGCTGACCAGATAGCCAACATTATCCTTATCGGTAACCCTGAAGAGATTACACAATTGGCTAAAGAGTATGGATTAAACCACATTCATGAAGCGATTATTATAAATCCGCTTAATCATGAAAAGAAACAAGCTTATGCAGAATTACTTTTTCAGTTACGCCAGAAAAAAGGCATGACAATCGAAAAGGCAGTAACGGTTATTGAAGATCCTTTATATCTTGCATGTCTGATGATTAAAGCCGGAGATGCAGATGGTGAAATTGCCGGAGCGACTAATACAACAGGTGATGTTTTAAGACCTGCTTTACAGATTATCAAAACAACTCCGGGAATCAGTAGTGTATCCGGAGCTTTCCTGATATTTTCAAAAGAAAAAATATATGGAGAAGATGGACTCCTTATTTTTGCTGATTGCGCGGTTATTCCTGATCCAACAGCGGCAGAACTTGCACAAATTGCTATTTCTTCAGCCAAAACAGCACAGGATATTGCGGGTATAGAGCCACGGATAGCCATGCTTAGCTTCTCAACAAAGGGAAGTGCAAAACATGAGAGAGTAGACAAAGTAATAGAAGCAACCCGGTTAGCCAAAGAGATGGAACCCACTCTGAAAATAGATGGTGAAATGCAGACTGATGCTGCTCTGGTTCCTTCTATCGGAGAAAGAAAAGCACCGAGTAGCGAAATCGCAGGTAAAGCAAATGTATTGGTATTCCCTTCTCTCGAAGTAGGAAATATTGCATACAAACTTGTTGAACGTCTTGGGGGAGCAGAAGCAGTTGGACCTATCTTACAGGGAATGGCAGCACCAGTCAATGACTTATCCCGTGGATGCTCGGAAGAAGATATTTATAAAATGGTAGCCAT
Source organism: Tannerellaceae bacterium (assembly GCA_020860805.1). Lineage (GTDB taxonomy): Bacteria > Bacteroidota > Bacteroidia > Bacteroidales > Tannerellaceae > UBA4116. Next base: position 2,758 of record JAJBTP010000315.1, read on the forward strand.
TACAGCTAACCAGGCTATAGGAGCAAAATCAGCTAAATAAAAAATAGAAAACATAATTATAAAAATGAAAATATTAGTACTAAACTGCGGTAGCTCTTCTGTAAAGTATAAACTATTTGACATGGCTGAACAGAAAGTTATGGCACAGGGAGGAGTTGAAAAATTAGGTCTTCCGGGATCATTTCTGAAATTTACAGACAACGATGGTAAAAAAGTAATTCTGGATAAAGAATTACCTGAACATACTGCAGCTATCGAATTCATTCTCAGCATTCTGATTGATGAGAAATATGGTTGTATCAAATCGTATGACGAGATTGACGCAGTAGGCCACCGTGTAGTACACGGAGCAGAAAAATTCAGCAGCAGTGTGGAAATCACTCCGGAAGTAATCGGTAAGATGGTTGAGTGTATTGACCTGGCTCCTTTGCATAACCCACCGAACCTGAAAGGTATCCGTGCAATGAGTACGCTCATTCCGGGAATCCGGCAGGTAGGAGTTTTTGATACTGCTTTCCACCAGACGATGCCGGATTATACTTATATGTATGGACTGCCTTATAACTTATATAAGAAATACGGTATTCGTAGATATGGTTTCCACGGTACAAGCCATCGATATGTATCTAAAAGAGCCTGCGAGATTTTAGGTGTTAAATATGAAGACCAGAAAATCATCACTGCCCACATTGGTAACGGAGGTTCATTAGCCGCTATTAAAGATGGTAAGTCAATAGATACTTCTATGGGTTTAACTCCGGTTGAAGGATTATTGATGGGTACTCGCTGTGGCGACGTAGATGCCGGTGCGCTCTCTTTCATCATGGACCGTGAAAAGATGGACGCCAAAGGTCTTTCAGACTTAATCAATAAACAAAGTGGGGTGTTAGGTTTATCAGGCAACTCTTCTGATATGCGCGAGATAGAATCAGGAGTAGAAGAAGGAGATAAACGATCCACTATGATTATGAATATGTATAATTACCGTATCAAAAAATACGTAGGTGCATATGCTGCCGCATTAGGAGGACTTGACATTTTAGTCTTTACCGGTGGAGTTGGTGAAAATCAATGGATTACCCGGTCTGCAGTATGTAAAGATATGGAATTCATGGGTATAAAATTCGATGATGAGAAAAACAACGGTTTACGGGCGGAAGAAGCCATTATCAGTACACCGGATAGTAAAGTTAAAGTTCTTATTGTACCTACAGATGAAGAATTTATGATAGCATCTGACACTTTAGAAATTCTATCGAAATAATAATTAATAATTGATTTGTAACTAGTCCTCACAGCTTACATAAACATTAGGATTAGTGTTTGGCAGTCTCGACACCGGTTGAGACTGCTTTTTTTATTCTACTTCGAACTGGTCGAGAAACAGATGCTCACCATCCCATACGACAAAAGAAAAATATTGTAACCAGTCACCGGCAATGATTAACCGTGCCGTACGTGAAAGCATTAAATCCAACATGATGTGACGATGCCCGAATATAAAGAAATTAATATCCGGATGACTTTTTAGATATTCTTTAGCAAAAAGAACCAGGTATTCATTGCTCTCACCCTGATACTTTAAGTCTTCTACTTTTTTTAGCCCCCTTTTACGGCCACTAAAAGACCATCCTGTGGCAACTGGAAAAGTCCAGTACGGATGAACTGCCGCATACATACGCTGACATACTTTATTTCTGAAAACAGCCCTTAAAAGACGAAAAGAGCGTTTTCTAAAATCCACTTCGTCTCCATGTGCCAAAAAAAAGCGTTTACCTAATAAATCCAGTATAACAGTATCTCTATAAATAGTTGCGCCAATCTCTTTTTCCAGGTAATCAAACATCCACATATCGTGATTACCGATGAAAAGGTGAATATCAATACCTTTATCAGCCAATTCAGCCAACTTACCTAAGAAACGAATATGTCCTTTCGGAACTACATGTTTATATTCAAACCAAAAATCAAATATATCTCCCAGAATAAATAAAGCCTGCGCATCCTCTTTGATACTATCCATCCAGCGTACCAGCTTTTTCTCTACTTCTATGGGCTCTTTATGATACCGGGAACCCAAATGAGCATCTGAAATAAAATATATTTTTTTCTGTTTTTGGTGCATGGAGTTTTCTTTAAAGGAATCCAAGTTCCAGCTTTGCTTCTTCAGACATCATTTCTTTATCCCATTCCGGTTCAAATACCAAATCTACAGCAACGCTTTTCACCCCTTCTATAGCTTCCACTTTCATACGAACGTCTTCCAGAATAAAATCCGCTGCCGGACAATTGGGAGCAGTTAATGTCATCTGGATACGAACATTCTTTTCATCATCTACCTCCACACTGTATATCAGTCCCAAATCATATATATTAACAGGAATCTCAGGATCATATACTGTTTTCAGTATATTTACAATCGCTTCTTCTGTCTGTAAAAACTCATTCTCCATATGTATTCGATTTTAATGCAAAATTAATCTATCTATTTTTAATA
>JAJBTP010000200.1 GCA_020860805.1 Tannerellaceae bacterium
CCATAATGTAATGCCTCTGCCGGCGACATTTTCACAGCTTTCCGGGAAGGAAAAGAAACTCCTAACAAAATCATTCCGGCTATTAATAAATAGGTCCCTCCTATGGAGCTCAAATAACGTAAAAATGAACCCGGTAAATCTGTATTCAGAAACACATCAAACACAAAAATATTAACGGCAAAAAAGATAAAAAAACGGAACAGTTGTTAGAAGTAAGCAAAGGCCTTCCAGCGTCATAAACCGGAAAATACCGGCCTTATCAGACCCTAAAGCAATACGTAACCCTAATTCTCATTTCCGATATTGCGTCAGTAACCATAAAGTTCCGATAAGTCCAAAAAAACATTTATCATCATAAATACCAGTAATATAATTGCAATACGAACCTGCCGGGTCTCACTTTGAAGCTTTTCTTCCCTGCGCGTTTCCAGCGGTGTCATTCCATGTACATACAAATTATTGACAATCAACTGCTCTGAAATATCCGCCAGAAAATCATTCATCTCTTCTGCCGTCTTATATTGTCTCATCCTGACACATACTTCCGCACTGGAAGCAGTAAAGGATTTTACCCACTCAGGGAATTCCTGTTGATTCAAAATAAAGAAATAACAGGCCTCGCTTACTTCATAATCACCAGGCCGTATAGGCTCACTTACTTCATAGACATTCAAAGGAGGCCCTTCGTTCCATAATTTCACCTGCCGCCTTTTTCCTTCCTGGCCGTGAAAAAAAGTTCTTCCATATCAGCCGAAATAATTATTTGAGTACCGGTCTGAGGTATATTTTCCGACAAAATCAAATTCCCTTTTTTATCTTTTATGCGGAATACATTAAAAAATTCAGGAGAGACCCTCCTGGATTGAAAACCCTGGCCATGGGATATAGTCGTGTCTCCATCAACCGGGTATAATGATGTCCACGAATCTCCCCACGAATAGGGTGCTGAATAGTAACTTATACAAACATCTTCCACTTCCGGATTATTCCGGATACGTTGTATAAGATGCAATAGGTCTTCTCCTTCTGTGGATATTCTTTCTTCTTCCGGAACGTACGCAGAAGAATTTGGATTCAAATTAGACAAATGCAGATAATACACATTTTCAATATCATACCCTAAAGGAGACTGGTAGATTCTCATTTTTGTAAAAATACCATCCAGCATAATCCAAAGTACACCTGTAACAATCAGGAGTTCAGCAAAAATCCATCCGTTATTACGGCGTTGCGCCCATATTATTTTAAATATCTGTTTTATCATGGTTACTTTTTTATTCGTTTTCTTTTAATGCATCTATAATTGGCTGACGGGATATTTTATAAGCAGGTAAAAAAGCTGTCAATACATTTAACAGCAAAATAAATACCAGTATAAGAATAAACAGAGAGGGTTGAAATAACATTTCAACATTCAGGTCCGGATCATCTGAAAGTAAAAAACTCTTACTCCATCCTAACAAGAGAAACGATAAAATAAGCCCAATAGCTCCACCAATACAGGTAGTTAATAAATTTTCTGTCAGAATTTGCCACATAAGCACCTGTATAGTTGCACCAAACGACTTACGTAACCCAACTTCACTTCTACGCTGCTGCACAAACGCCTGATTAATACCTGTCAGGTTTAAAGCCGGAAGAATTAATAAAAATAGAAGCAATGCACCTATACGGATAAACGCATCTTTAACCTCTACTTTACGAAAAGAACTGGACCCAATCGCTATATCCAAACGGTCAAGTGGTTCATGATCATACTGAAGCCTGAACTCTGTTTTAGATTCATTATAGCGATTGGTTTGAAGATTGATTTCATCTTTAATAGCTCTGAAATCTTTTTTATCTTTTGCCAGAATAGCTGTTACCAAATTCCCCGTTATACCTTCCGAGTAGCGTAAGCTCATAATATCTGCCTTAACGGTATAAGGTACAAACACCTCACCATATGCAGTACTTGCAGCTTTACTTACTTCCCTGACAATACCACAGATTGTAAAGGGGTCCTGATCCAATAAGATTGTTTGCCCTATTACATCTTCGGTGCCAAATAATTCTCTGGCAAGCTTATCTGAAACAACAGCTTTAGGAATAGCAGAAAGGAAATCAGCTTCAGAAAAAGGCTGTCCTTTTAGAAAATGAAAATTAAAAACCTTCCAGAAGCCCACATCTGCAAACTTGATATGACAACTTTTATAAAGACGTTTAGAGGGTAAAGATACTGGTCTTTTATCATCTTTATAAGCAGTTACAGCCTCTGGAATTTGTAAAGAATAAATAACTTCCTTAATTGCTTCAGACGAAAAATTAGAACCATTTCTCTGATTTTCTGATACGGCACGCACCCCATTTATATATAAAGTACGTGCCCTATAATCTTCCGGAGCATATCCGGCTAGCTGAATCTGAAAAATCAATACAACGACCATAATCATAGCAATGGATAAAGCAGTACCAGTAATAGATATAATACTGACCAGCGGATTCGCTTGAATAATAAACCATGCCTGTTTAAAATATTGTTTTAACATACTAATAAGATTTTACTTATGATTTGAGTTTAAGTTTGGTTTTTCCCCGGTAATTACTCATATCGGAAACGACCACCTGATCTCCTTCCTGCAACCCACTGATTACTTCCACATATTCAAAATTACTGTCACCTAAAAGTACTTTCCGTTTTATTAATTGATCTCCATTTACAACAAAAAGTTCATATTCTCCTTTTCCCATATAGTAAGTCGAATTTGCAATCCGTATCACATCTTCTTTGATTGCATTCATCACGTATACATCAGTTTTTAAACCGGAGCGTAACCGGCGATGATTGTTCTCATGAAGTTGTACGGTAAAGGAAATCACGCCGTTGCGTGACAAAGGAGTTACTTCACTAACCACGCCTTCCAGTTTATCATTGCCTATTTTAACAATTGCTTTACTTCCGGCTGAAATCCGGTCTCCATACGTATCCGCAATTTCACCTTCTATCTTGAAATGGGTTAAATCCGATACGACTGCCACCCGGCTTCCCTCCGGAATCTGTGCTCCTATTTCATTGTTTACATAGGTCAGGATAGCCTTCCGGGGAGAACATATCTGAGCATCATCCAGTGTACGCTTCACTTCTGCCAGACTTTTTCTGAAAATATTTAACTCCAGTTCTTTTATTTTTAACTCAGCCTCTGCAAGTGCCTTCTCATTGATATACTTTTGTTCATCCTCTTTTAATCTTAACTGGCTCACATTATAACTGAGTTCTACCTGGCGGACTTTATCTGTCGTGCCTGCTCCCAGACTATCCAGGTAGCGTTCATTGGTAAGTTCCACTGCTGTACGGTCCAGCTCCATCCGGGAAACCTTTAGTTTCATTTCCATTTCCGACAGCTTACTTTGATTGGTTACTTTGAGTTGTTCCAGCTGTAACTGCTTCATCTGTTCCTCATCCAATAACTTTTTATAATCTGTCTCTGCACTTTGTAAATCCAGTTTCAGTATAGGTGTACCTATATCCACAGAATCCCCACCCTTTTTATAAATTTCCACAATGCGGGAATTAATCGGAGAGTTAATAATTTCTTCAAAAGCCGGAATAATTTTACCGGATGCATTCACGGAAACCTCGATTAACCCTTTATCTATAAGAGAAAGATTCAGGTCTTTCTTATTGAGATTGGTTTGAAGGGAAGAGGTTATCCAGGTAAATAATCCGGCAACGAGCACTACTCCTCCGGCAATTTTCAAAATCTGTTTCCGTAGTTCCTTCTTTTTAAATTCTTTTGAAATCTCCCGGTCCATATCTGTTTATTTATTATTTTCCGGATAAAAAAGGCAAACCATATGCCAAAAACACAAAAACCGAATAATCAATACATTAGCATAAACCCATACTGTTCATTAACGAACACTCTGTTCATTTTTAATACGTCCTGCCTTTTATCTTATTGACAAATCGTCAAATAAAGTAAGGCGAGAATCGTTTTTTACGGTAAATGGTACAGCTGCTGAAATGGAAGCGATTCTCCGGGAGTTAAGCTTTAACAGATTGTCTGTACTTAGAAGTAAAATCTATCTGAATGAAAGAATTTTTCGAAGTTATCACTATCTTTTTCCTGACTTGTCAGAAAACTGGCTTTTTATCCTTCTTTTTGTTTATTTAATCCGGTTCAACTTATAGGAACAACCAGCTCATTTTACGAAGGTTTACGGAAGAATCCGGAGGCTTTTTGCAGGTAAAATGGAAGTCTCTATCAACTTCATAAGCATAAGACGGGGAAAGAGTACTGCATCAAAGCCCTTTTTATATGCATCTTTTTCCTATCTCATGCTTATGAATCAGGTGCATTAGGAAGTATTTTTCTGTTATTTCCATACAAATAAGGTAATATTGACCACTGGAAGGCACAAAGGACGTCTTATAAGGGTTAGCCCGGAATCCATTTTTACCGTTTTTTGTAAGCAATTTCCTGCTTTTCCTGTCTAATTATTTCCGTACGGTAATATGAAAACATCCCTGTTTACGCTCGTGCTTAATGTAGTAACGGTTCTCTTTCTGCAGGTCACGCAGCACCATAGCAAGCACCATCTTAAGCCGGTCACTATCAATATCCAACGTATCCTTTACATCTATTTTTGTATAACGTACCCAGGATATGTCGAAAGTGGTACCATACAAATGAGCTGAATTATCTGTAGAATTTATGTTCCCTTTTTGCAGACTTTTAATATCACTGGCTGTACGGGTTACACTGGTTACTTTTATTTTATACAAAGGAGCATTCAGGTTTTGTAAAGTATCCTGAAAGTTTTTACCAATATCTCTCAGAAGTATTTCAGCCTCAGGTACCAGAAAAGGGAGTGAATGCGTCAGAGGTTCTACCTCATAGTATTTGTTTGTCTTAATTTCCTTCATTTTGCGCGTGGCATGCTCTGCTTCCTCCCGGTTGGCAACCGGACTAATCCCTAATTCAATAGCCGAGGCAATATGAAGATTATTCAAATCATTAAAATCACGGTTATAACTACCATTGTACCAGATACGTTTTAGTTCGCCTCTTTTTTGTCTACAGGACATTCCCACAGACATAAATACACAAACAATAGTCAGGAAAAGAGTCGTTTTACAAATCAAATTCATAGGTTTCGTTGTTTTGTCACAAAAGTATGTATAATTCTTTTTCAATGGATTAAGAATATTAATACTTTTGTGAGTCTAAAAAATAAGTCAAATAAAAAGTCAAAGAATTAATTTAT
>JAJBTP010000263.1 GCA_020860805.1 Tannerellaceae bacterium
ATGCTTTTGAATATTTGCAAGAGACTTAGAATTCACCCCCGGCCCCTCTCGAGAGGGGAGATGAATACCTTATTTCTCAATAGATTAGTTCCAAAATAAATCTTCCGGCCAATACTTATTTGCAATCCGGAAAAACTAAAATACCGCTTTTTAAGGCCTATAAGCTATCATAAGCAGATTAAAAATTCCCTTTAACTATTCGTTGTTTTTAATTAATTATCAACCCAATCCCATGCTTTCAAATCTTCCGGCCACGAATGATTTCTTTCCGGATAGAGTATCCTATCCCTACCAGTACGATTAGTAATATAAACAATGAACTGTAGCTGCTGATATAGGATGCTTTTACATAGCTTTCCGGGTAGAATTCGAAGGTAATTTCGTGTTTTCCGGCAGGAATGCGCATAGCCCGGAGTATCCAGTTAGCCCGTATGTGCGATATGGGTTGTCCGTCAATAAAAGCACGCCAGCCTGGTTGATAATATATTTCTGAAAAGATAGCCAGTTGTTCAGTGGTACTTTCTGAGGTATATATTAATTTATTGGGGCGGTAACTGATTAGTTCGATAGTCGCTGTGGTATCTGGTTGTGGAATAAACCCTTGCAGATCTCCTGCAAATCTTTTATCTACCACTGCTTCAACAAAGGGATCCAGCTGATTAAGTGCTGCAATTTCTTCGTCGGCATTCTCAACAAGGTGTACATTTTCTACAAACCAGGCATTGCCGTATGCGTATGGATTGGTTAAAGGGGGTTGCTCCGGATTATAGATAATGTATTTGGTATTCAGCATATTCAAAGAAGGGCTTTGAGCAAATGCTTCATATAAATCCAGGGCTGTCTGTGCATTTTGTAAGGCTGAGATAATACCTCCGGTTTCTTTGCTTAACCGGTTATCAATCAGTTCCTGGTACCGTCTGAGTTTAGCGGCATGATATCCTCCTATCGAATGGTGGAAATAGGAAGTGGAGGTTTCCTGAAAAGGATTATTCAGGTTTAATACGCGATAGGAAGATTGATCCTGCAAAATTTCTTTATCCGCTACAGATGGTTTGTAAACCTGAGAAGCTTTTTGATTTATATAATTAGAGTCATTTACATATCTTCTGTCCACCGTCCATAAATCAACTAAGATAAGTACTGTAATGACTATACTAATAATGGTAGCTGTTTTTTCTTTATTTTGTGCTTTGGAAAACCAGAATAAGAGTCCGGCACTTGCTAAGATAAAGAATAGTGAACGTAATGCATCCGAAGAAGCTGCCTGCATCCGGTCTGTTCTCAGAGGAGCTAAAAGCCAGTCGGGAAGTCCGTAATAGGCATCGTAATTAGATTGGAAACTTAAAAGTGTATCGGGTACTAACCATACCAGTAAGCACAAGGCACCGGTAATACCTGTTGACCATAGCATCCCTTTCCGGAGTGTTGGTTCGTCACTTTTTTCTGATAGAATAAGTTGTAATCCCCAGATGGCTATGATGGGGCATACTAATCCGGGTATAACCAATGCCATTTCTACAGTCCGGAATTTGTTATACATGGGTAGGTAATGGAACATAATGTCATTGAACCAGTCCAGATTCCGGCCGAATGCTAATAAGGTCAGGAATACGGCCCCTCCGAATAACCACCATTTAACCGGGTTTTTAATGACAAACATTCCTAAAATGAACAGGTAGCAGATGATGGCTCCAAAATAGACCGGGCCGGAAGTTCCGGGTTTATCTCCCCAGTAGAGGGGTAGTTGTATTTCTTTTCCTAATTGGGCTCCTTTGGCAGCTGCAGCTTTGTAGGATTCGGAATCTCTGCCGAGTGAGGTGCCTGAAGCACTTCCATAGGCATTCGGTATAAGAAGGGTTAAAAGTTCTTTTTTACCGTAACTCCATTGGAAAGCACAGTCTTTATCCAGGCCTGAAGATATTTTTTCACCTTCGGAAGAAACTGTTGTGAGTTCCGTGGCTCCACGGATAGAATGTTGGCCTAAATCCCAATCTGAATAGAGTTTGACCGCATTCGGAAGAATAGCCAGAATTACGCATAGGGCCATAATACCTGTTACTTTACCTAATTCTCCCAATTCTTTCTTTTTAAACTGCATCCACGCATAGCCTATATAAAGGAAAAGGCATAACAGGAACAGATAGTAGGTAATCTGGATATGACCGTTGCTGATAGAGAAAGTAATTCCTAAAAGGAAAAGTAATCCTCCCCATATATACTTCCGTTTGAATAGTAAGGCCATTCCGGCTAAGGCTAAAGGCATATATCCTATTACATACGCTTTTACAATATGTCCGGCGGCAATGATTATAATGTTATAAGACGCAAATGCAAATGCTATGGCTCCGGCCACTGCCAGCCACCAGCTTACTCCCATGATACACATGAGAATATAGAAACATATTAATCCAATAAAAACCATACTGGCAGTAGTATATTCTATACTTTTGAAAGGTTTTTCCAGCCACTTAAATCCGGGCAATTTGGGTGCGGCATCTCCATATCCACTTGCATAAGGCATACCTCCGAACATAGCGTCTGACCAGACACTGAACTCTCCCGGTTCAGCCGTTTTTTCATATGGTTCCATCTGGCTGTGGCCCATACCATGCGCTTTTTCATTATCATCCTGGCGGAGTGTTTTTCCGTCAATTACAGCCGGTGAGAAAAAAGCAATTGAGAGCAGCAGAAATAAAACAATTGCTGCTATGTGTTTACCCCATTGAAATACTATACGTTGCATATTTTCTTTTTAATTTCTTTATTAAACTCTTCCTTTCAGCCATTTGGCTGTATAAAACCGGATGGCAAACCATCCGTGGCGTATGATAGTAGGAATCTTTCCATAATACTTACACATAATTTCATATCGCTCCTGCAGGGATATTTTTCTGTTTTGTGTACTGGCTCCTTCTTCCAGGTAATCAGCCAGAATCAGATGCGTATTATAAATCCGGGAGCTTTTTTGCAGGCATTGGATGCACCAATCATAATCTGCGGATAGCCGGTAAGCTGTATTGAAATCCGGGGCTATTTCCCGTTTAGCTATAAATGACTGATGGCAAACTAACATGCCCCACCGGAAACTTTTCCATGTTAGCTTTTCCGGTGCTTTTAGCCTCCGCATACCTACCTGTTTTCCGGTACTATCTATCAGGGCTGTTTCGCCGTATAGAATATCCGGTATTTCTTTTTCCGTTTGCAAAGATGCTACAATTTTTTGAATAATATCCGGTTCGTGTAGTTTATCTCCGGCATTCATAAACCATACATAATCACCTGTAGCTCTGGCTAAGCCTTTGTTCATTGCATCATAGATACCTTTATCGGGTTCACTCACCCAACTGGTAATCCTGTCTTTGTATTTTTGAATAATCTCCCGGGTGCCGTCGGTTGACCCTCCGTCAATGATAATATATTCAATTCCCGGATAGGATTGGCTAAGGATGCTTTGTATGGTTGATTCTATACAGCATGCCGCATTATAGGATATGGTGATAATGGAGAAACGAATCATGTCAATACAGTTTTAGAAAATAACGAACCAGCCGTTTATAGGAAAAATAGTTTTTCCGCACCGACGCCCGGTTTATCTTTTGATTGTTTAGTCTGTATTCCGGATGTACAAGCGGAAATTTTACCGGTTCTGAAGGTACATATAATTTATTATTCCGCCCTTTGGTATGCGTTGCATCCGGATCGTTTAATCCGATGTTGGTTACTAAATTAACTGCCGGATAAACAGAGAGTTGATTTTGTAACCGTAGGGAGAAGCTGTAGAAAACACTCCACGGATTCATTCCGTTTCTTTGTTTAATGGAATCTTCGATGAAGGAGGTATAATAGATTTCTTCCGGTTTGTTACAGAACAACAGGGAGCGTTGCTGTTTATGCATATTCCAAAAACTTAGTTCCATATCTACATTTTTCCATACCCGCCGCCAGGTAGCCCATCCCCATATGTGGGTAGTCATACAAAAATCGTAGCTTAAGGGAGGAGGGATAATTCCGGGCAAATGGCTGTTTCCTCCGATATGTCCTACCCGTTCATCATTTTTATATTTTTCCAGTAGCGTTTCACAGAAAGGGAAGAAAGAGGGATCCGGCAGGCAATCATCTTCCAGAATAATTCCTTGTTCTTCCTGTTCAAAAAACCAGGTAATAGCTCCTGAAACTGCGTTCTTACATCCCAGGTTTTCCTCTCTGAAAAGTGTTTTTACTTCACATTCCCAATCTATTTCCTGTATGATTGCCCGGGTTTGTTTACATTTCTCTGCTTCTCCGGGACGGTTTGGACGTGGAGCATCCGCTGCTACATACAGTCTGGCAGGTTGGATTTCACGTATCCGCTCAAATACCTTCCGGATAGTATCCGGACGGTTAAATATAAGAAATAGGATAGGTGTAGAGAACATAGATTTCACAGTTTAATGTATTTTTTCCAGAATGATTCGTATTCCCATTTTTCCCAGGCATGGCATCCGAAAGGTAATTTTTCTCCCGTTGCTTTAAAGAACTGTGCCGGCGATTTTTCAAAAGCGAAAAACTGAGCGACTTCTGTCGGTGCTACCCGAAAAGGATTTTTTTGTTTGTGTTTCAATGATGAATAAAAAATATCTTCGTTTACATGTTTACTGTTCAGATAGTTTGACAGTTTGTTTCCTATATGCCATGTTCCTGCCAGAATGGGTATCCACCGGTAAAACGGGTGTTTAAAGCGGTGATATTCTTTTAACCCCTGTTTGGTGAATATCTCTCCTTTTTCTTCAAATATTTTCAGGAATGCTGCTGTACGGCGCAGTGACAATCCTCCGTTGCCACTGTTAGCCAGGTCCGGATCGCCGTTGGGCTTTGTAAAGGGTGCGCCGATATAATCATATCCTTTGTTACACCATTCTTTTAACTCATCCCTGAATACATAGGCATCCAATTGATAAATCAGGATATATTCGAAGTTACTGAAACGTTCGTAAAACGCTTTGTTGAGCATGAGCCGGTTGTATCCCATAACGGATGTAAAGAAAGAGGGCGCAAAAGGTTCGAACCGGATGGGATAATCAAAAGAATCAAATATTTTCCGGTAAGTTGTTAAATCTAATCCTTCTGGTCCAACCAGGCATATAGGGTACTTTTCCAGTATATGCAGACATTGCTGTAATGATTTTATTTCAGAATCATTCAGTTTTTCTTTGTAAACCGGTATGACAACAATACTGTGC
>JAJBTP010000373.1 GCA_020860805.1 Tannerellaceae bacterium
TGATTGCAGACTTTGCATATAATACATAGGCTTTAACAATGACCCCCCGGGGGTTCAATTCTACAAATAAACAAGCGCGGAGGCCACGCCCTGCATTGTTACCGTTTCTTTCTTTTCTACCTGTACCGGATATTCCGGTTCACTTTAATTTAGTAACACATAAATAAAAATCATACCGATGAAAGTATTGAAGTTCGGCGGAACATCCGTAGGTTCCGTAAAGAGCATACTGAACGTGAAGAAAATAGTTGAGGCTATTGAAGAGCCCGTAGTTGTAATTGTTTCCGCTTTAGGTGGAATTACGGATAAGCTATTGAGTACTTCAGATATGGCTTCTAAAGGCGACCCAGCCTATGAAAAAGAATTATCGGAAATCATTGCCCGGCACATGGATATTATTGAAGGAGTTATTCCGGATGAAACTATCCGCTGCGAAGTAAAAAAACAGGCAATCACCCTACTCGACGAATTATCTAATATATATAAAGGTGTTTATTTAATCAATGACTTGTCTGCAAAGACCTCCGATACAATTGTAAGTTACGGAGAGCGGCTTTCATCCATGATTATATCACATATAATCCGGGAAGCAAAATTATTTGATTCCAGAAAGTTTATTAAAACAATCCATCAGTTTGGTAAACATATCGTTGATTTCGATATTACCAACCGCTTAATTGAAAAGACATTCAATCCTCTCCCACGCGTATCATTAGTACCCGGCTTCATTTCTTCCAATGTCGAAACCGGTGAAGTTTCCAATTTAGGGCGGGGTGGCTCAGATTATACAGCAGCTATTATCGCGGCAGCACTGGATGCATCCGGACTGGAAATCTGGACCGATGTGGATGGTTTTATGACTGCAGACCCCCGGGTAATTAATTCAGCATATGTTATCGATCGGCTGACATTCACCGAAGCAATGGAGCTTTGTAACTTCGGAGCAAAAGTAATTTATCCGCCAACTATTTATCCGGTATACCATAAAAATATACCTATCCACATCTTAAATACCTTCAATCCGGAAGCTCCGGGAACTTTAATATCCAAAGAAAAAAAGGAAGAATCCGGTAAGGCTATTATTAAAGGTATCTCTTCCATTAATGATACTTCCCTCATCACAGTAGAAGGGTTAGGTATGGTAGGGGTTATTGGAGTAAATTACCGTATATTTAAAACACTGGCTAAGAATGGAATCAGTGTATTCATGGTTTCACAGGCAAGTTCCGAAAACAATACAACATTTGCCGTACGGAATGCGGATGCTGAACTATCGGTTAAAGTACTGAACGAAGAATTTGAACTGGAACGTTCACAAGGTGAAATCAGTGACATTACTGCCGAACGGGAATTGGCTACAGTTGCTATCGTAGGAGAAAATATGAAACGTACACCCGGTATTGCGGGCAAATTATTCGGTACACTGGGACGGTCAGGGATTAGTGTTATTGCCTGTGCACAAGGAGCATCTGAAACCAATATTTCATTTGTTATCAAACTGAAATATTTACGGAAAGCCTTGAACTCTATCCATGATTCCTTTTTTCTTTCCGAATATAAAATACTCAATCTTTTCATTGCCGGAATAGGAACCGTAGGAGGCAATTTACTGGAACAAATCCGCATCCAACAACCTAAATTAATGGAAAACAACAGTCTTCAGCTGCGGGTTGTAGGAGTTGCAAACAGTAAGAAATATCTGTTATGCCGGGAAGGATTAAATCTGGAAACCTGTATCACAGAATTAAAAGAAACCGGACTCCCCAGTTCTCCACAAATTTTATCTGAAGAGATTCTCCGGATGAATATCTTTAACTCCGTATTTATAGATTGCACAGCTAGTGGAGAAGTGTCAGAAATATATGAGACTCTTCTGGAAAACAATATCTCAGTAGTGGCGGCTAATAAAGTAGCTGCTTCTTCCCCATATGAGAATTATATTAAGTTAAAAGAAACAGCCCGTCAGCGAGGTGTAAAATTCCTGTTTGAAACAAATGTAGGAGCTGGGCTTCCTATTATCAATACAATGAATGACCTGCGTAACAGTGGAGATCATATCTTGAAACTGGAAGCTGTGCTATCGGGAACCCTCAACTTCATATTCAATACATTAAGTACTGATATCCCTCTTAGTAAAGCGATTGAAATGGCAAAAGAAGCCGGCTATTCAGAACCAGACCCACGTATTGACCTAAGTGGGAAAGACGTAATCCGAAAACTGGTTATTCTGGCAAGAGAAGCCGGTTATAAAGTTGAACAGGAGGATGTAAAAGCAAATCTGTTTATTCCTGAAGAATATTTTGAAGGTTCTCTGGAAGACTTTTGGAATCGTATTAAAGAACTGGACGGCGAATTCGAAACTAAACGCAGAGTTCTGGAAACAGAAAAAAAACATTTCCGTTTTGTAGCTAAAATGGACCATGGGATATGCGAAGTAGGTTTACAGGAAGTAGCTAGTAATCATCCTTTTTACGAACTGGAAGGAAGCAATAACATCATTATGATTTCAACAGAAAGATATCATGAATATCCTATGATAATTAAAGGGTATGGTGCCGGCGCGGATGTTACAGCAGCCGGAGTTTTTGCGGATATTATCTCTATTGCAAACATTTAATGAATTGACAATTGATAGAGCACAATTGACAATTTTAAAATATGAAAACAATTATAATTTTAGGAGATGGGATGGCCGACGAGCCAATAGAAGCATTAGGTGGTAAAACCCCTCTGCAATACGCCCATACTCCTTACATGGATAAACTGGCTGCTCTGGGAGTAACCGGACAAATGAAAACAGTAGCTGACGGATTTCATCCAGGTAGCGAAGTAGCCAATCTGGCAGTATTAGGATATGATCTCCCTCAGGTATATGAAGGACGTGGTGTACTGGAGGCCGCCAGCATCGGTGTTGAACTACAACCTGGACAAATGGCAATGCGCTGTAATCTGGTCTGTATCGAAGAGGAGAAAATCAAAAACCACTCAGCCGGACATATCTCCACTGAGGAAGCAGATGAACTCCTCCGGTTTCTGGAAGAAAAACTGGGAAACGATAGAATTCATTTTCATACAGGGGTATCCTATCGTCACCTGTTAGTTTTAGACGGAGAAGATAAAAGATTGAATTGTACCCCCCCACACGATGTACCCCTCCACCCCTTTCGTCCGTCAATGATTAAGGCTGAAGTTCCGGAGGCCCAGCAAAGTGCCGATTTATTAAATGAACTTATCCTTCATTCACAGGAATTACTTAAAGACCATCCGGTTAACCTGAGGCGTATAGCAGCCGGAAAAGATCCGGCTAATAGTATCTGGCCCTGGTCACCCGGCTATCGTCCGGCTATGCAAACTATGCAGGAAATGTATGGATTCAAAGAAGGCGCTGTTATCTCTGCAGTGGATCTAATCAGAGGAATTGGCGTATATGCCGGTCTTAAAAATATCGAAGTTGAAGGTGCGACAGGTTTATATGATACAAATTATGAAGGAAAAGCAGCAGCAGCCTTGGAAGCTCTGAAAACAAATGATTTTGTGTATCTGCATATAGAAGCCAGCGATGAAGCCGGTCATGAAGGAGACGTGGATTTAAAAATAAAGACAATCGAATATTTGGATAAACGAGCTATTGGTCCCATCTATGAAGAAGTAAAAAACTGGGAAGAGCCGGTAACCATTGCGGTTCTCCCAGATCATCCGACTCCATGTATCATCCGGACACATACAGCAACTCCTATACCCTTTCTGATATGGAAACCTGGTATTCAACCGGATTTGGTAAAAACCTACGATGAATTCAGTGTATTGGAAGGGAAATATAACATTCTGCAAAAAGATGAATTTATGAAAGAAGTACTTAAAGCAATTGACAATTCTTAAAATATGAAATACTACAGTACCAATAAACAAGCACCGTTAACTTCACTCAAAGAAGCTGTTACCAAAGGGCTAGCCGGAGATAAAGGTTTATTTATGCCGGAAAAGATTAACTCTTTTACTCCTGAAGAAATAGCAAGCCTGAAAGATAAGTCTTTTCATGAGATAGCTTTTATGGTTGCCGATAAATTCTTTGGAGAAGATATAGAATCGGAAACTTTAAAGAAAATAGTAAAGGACACTCTTTCATTTGATACACCGGTAGTACATGTAAATGATAACATTTACAGTCTGGAACTATTTCACGGTCCGACTTTAGCCTTTAAAGATGTGGGTGGACGGTTTATGGCCCGTTTATTAGCTTACTTTATCGAAAAAGAAGGAAAAGAAGAAGTAAATGTACTCGTAGCCACTTCCGGTGATACGGGAAGTGCGGTTGCGAATGGATTTCTGGGAGTTCCGGGTATTAATGTATATGTACTCTATCCGAAAGGAAAAGTAAGTCCGATCCAGGAATGCCAGTTCACCACGTTAGGACAAAATATGACCGCATTGGAAATTGATGGAACATTTGATGATTGCCAGGCATTGGTAAAATCGGCATTTATGGACCAGGCTCTGAACAATCATATGAATCTGACCTCTGCCAATTCCATTAATGTAGCCCGCTTCCTACCCCAATCCTTCTATTATTTCTATGCCTATGCTCAGTTAGCCAAAGAAGGAAAAGCTGACGAACTGGTATTTTGTGTACCCAGCGGAAACTTTGGTAATATCACGGCTGGGCTCTTCGGTTACCGGATGGGGTTACCGGTAAAACGTTTCATTGCTGCCAATAACAGGAATGATGTATTTCTGGATTATCTTAATACAGGAATATATACACCCCGTTCTTCAGTCTCTACAATTGCTAACGCAATGGATGTAGGTGACCCAAGTAACTTTGCACGTATTCTGGATTTATTTAGTCAGACCGGTAATACATATGAAGAAATTAAAAAACTTATTACGGGATACCGGTATACAGATGAAGAAATTGCAGATACAATGCGAAAAGTTTATTCATCTTACCATTATTTGTTAGATCCTCATGGCGCATGTGGGTATCAGGCTTTAGTTGATACTAAACTTACAGCTACAGAAACCGGAGTCTTTTTAGAAACAGCTCACCCGGCTAAATTCAAAGGAACTGTAGATAACATCCTGAATCAGGATATTGATATTCCTAAAAAGCTACAGGAATTTATGAAAGGAGAAAAACAAAGCATAAATCTCTCTAAAAAGTTCGACGATTTCAAAAAATATTTACTTGACAGATAAGTAAAACCA
>JAJBTP010000277.1 GCA_020860805.1 Tannerellaceae bacterium
GATTTACTCAATATATTAATTACTTATTACACCATCATGAACAAAACAGAATTTATCAGCGCAGTTGCAGAAAAAGCTGGCCTAAGCAAAGTAGATGCAAAAAAAGCTGTAGAAGCTTTCGTAGAAACAGTATCAGATGAATTAAAAGCAGGGGGTAAAGTTACTCTTCTTGGTTTTGGATCTTTCTCTGTGTCAGAAAAAGCAGCACGTAAAGGTGTTAATCCTAAAACAAAACAACCTATTGATATTTCTGCTCGTAAAGCAGTTAAGTTTAAAGCTGGTGCGGAATTAGCAGATCTTGTTAAATAAGAGGTCGTTGAACTTAAAAGAAAAAGATGCAAATGTAAACTTGCATCTTTTTTTTGTATTAAATAATCCGTTACCTTTGCGCCGGAAATCAAATTATTATTAATATGGCTATCGAACAACGGATTACTCATGCGATTATAAATAGTATCCAGTATTTATATGGAGTTCAAATTGCACCCGGGCAGGTACAATTGAGTAAAACAAAAAAAGAGTTTAAAGGACATTTAACCCTGGTTGTATTCCCGTTTTTACGTATCTCAAAGAAATCTCCGGAGCAGACAGCTCAGGAAATAGGAAATTATTTGTTAGAAAATGAAATAGCTATAGCCGGATTTAATGTAATAAAAGGATTTTTAAATTTGAGTATTGCTTCTACATGCTGGATTGAATTATTGAACCAGATTGAAGCAACTCCTTCTTATGGTATAAAAGCACCAACGGAACAGTCACCATTAGTAATGATTGAGTATTCTTCTCCTAATACCAATAAGCCTCTGCATTTAGGACATGTTCGTAACAATTTATTAGGATATAGTTTGTCTGAAATTTTAAAGGCAAACGGAAATAAAGTGGTTAAAACTAACATTGTGAATGATAGAGGTATCCATATCTGTAAATCCATGTTAGCGTGGGAGAAATGGGGAAAGGGAGTAACTCCCGAAGCTTCCGGTAAAAAAGGGGACCATTTAATCGGTGATTTCTATGTATTGTTTGATAAAAAATATAAAGAAGAACTCTCTTTGCTTCAAGAACAGGGATTTACTAAAGAAGAGGCTGAAGCAAATTCTACTTTAATGGCAGAGGCTCGTGAGATGCTTCGTAAATGGGAGGCAGGTAACGAAGAGGTGGTTTCTCTTTGGAAAACTATGAATAGTTGGGTTTACAAGGGATTTGATGAAACCTATAAAAAGCTGGGAGTTGATTTCGATAAAATATATTATGAATCTGAAACCTATCTGGAAGGAAAAGGAAAAGTTTTGGAAGGAGTAGATAAAGGAGTATTTTATCGTAGGGAAGATGGTTCGGTATGGGCCGATTTGACAAAAGAAGGTTTAGACGAAAAACTTCTTTTACGGGCTGACAGAACATCTGTTTATATGACGCAGGATATTGGAACTGCTAAACTGCGTTTTGATGACTATCCAATCAATAAAATGGTATATGTAGTGGGAAATGAACAAAATTATCATTTCCAGGTACTTTCCATTTTATTGGATAAACTGGGTTTTGAATTTGGTAAAGGATTAGTACATTTCTCTTATGGGATGGTTGAATTACCTGAAGGTAAGATGAAAAGCCGTGAAGGTACTGTTGTGGATGCAGATGATTTGATTGCAGAAATGATTTCAACCGCTCGTGAAACTTCTCAGGAGTTGGGTAAGCTGGACGGATTATCCCAGGAAGAAGCTGAAAATATTGCTCGTATTGTGGGATTAGGTTCATTGAAATATTTTATTCTGAAGGTGGATCCTCGGAAGAATATGACTTTTAATCCAAAGGAGTCTATTGATTTTAATGGTAATACAGGCCCTTTTATTCAATACACACATGCACGTATTTGTTCCGTACTACGGAAGGCAGAAGAACAGGGATTAGAAATACCAACTGTTATTCCGGTTACTCTGGCTATTTCTGAAAAGGAGGAGAATCTGATTCAAACCCTGGCCGACTTTGATACTGTTGTAACAGAGGCAGGAACAGAATACAGTCCGGCAATTATAGCTAATTATGTATATGATCTGGTAAAAGAGTATAATCAATTCTATCATGATTTTTCTATTCTGCGTGAAGAAAATCAGGATCTGAAACTATTCCGCTTATTATTGTCAAAAACAGTAGCTTCTACTGTGAAAAAGGGAATGGCATTATTAGGTATTGAAGTACCTGAGCGTATGTAATTATAAGGAAATAAAGTAAACTTATCCTTATTGTTATTATTCTCTGGGCGAGAAAATATGGGGATATATAGAAAGGTTTTCGATTCCGCACGGAAAAGTTTTTAAAACCCTACTAAAAAGAGGTGTTTTCCGTGCAAAACTTCCTCCTTTTCCGTGCGGAATGCAAAACTTTTCCGTATGGTGAGACAAACTTATCTGCCCATGCTTATAACTTTTAGTACCCTATACGGTGAAGGGTAATTCTTCTCCATTCACATACCCTTCACATTCTTACCGGTTGTTCTATAGTTAGTTATCGTTATTTGTGAAGGGTGAAAGGTGTTTTTACTCTTTATAGAAGAGAATTAATAAATTAGTACATAAAAAGAGAGTGTTTCATTTGTTTGAAACACTCTCTTTTGTATATACTATTATTTTATAATCTGAATGTCAGATATTGTGATTTCTTTTTGGTTGTTGTTTTCTTTTTAGCAGCAGGCTTCTCACCTGCCTCAGCAACAATCTTCATACATTCCTCAAAAGAGAGATTTGCCGGTTCTTTTACTGTTTTAGGTAACCGACAATTTTTCCCTTTATAAGAAATATAGGGACCATAACGACCGTTCAGAATTTCCAGGTCTGTATCTTCTTCAAACTTTTTAAGAAAACGTTGCTCGTCTTTCTGACGTTTTTCCTGTATTAATTCAATCGCTTCTTCTAATGTGATTTCCTGAGGTGTTAATGTCTTAGGAATAGAAATAAATTTGCTGTCATGACGTAGGAAAGGTCCGAAGCGTCCTACTCCGACAACAACCACTTTCTCTTCAAATTCACCGATTGTTCTGGGAAGTTCAAAAAGTTTTAAAGCTTCTTCTAATGTAATAGTCTCAATAGACTGACCTTTCATTAAAGATGCAAACTGAGGTTTAGGTGCTTCTTTGTCATCAGTAAATGCTTGTCCTAATTGAACTATAGGTCCGTAACGGCCAATTTTTACAAATACAGGTTTACCACTTTTAGGGTCTATCCCTAATTCTCTCTCTCCAACTTTATGTTCAGTCTTAATTGCTGCAGTAGCTTCGACAATCGGGTGGAATAATTTATAGAATTTATTAATTGCGTTTGTCCATTCCATGTCTCCTTCTGCAACAGAGTCAAATTCTTTTTCTACACTTGCAGTAAAGTTATAATTTAATACGTCAGGAAAATATTCTGTCAGGAAGTCATTTACAACTGTACCGATATCAGTTGGCATTAGTTTGTTACGATCAGCCCCTACTGTTTCCGTTTTTTCTTCCTGAGTTATTTGATTATTCTTTAAAGTAATGACGGTATAATTTCTTTCCTTTCCCTCTTTATCTCCTTTAACCACATATTCTCTGTTTTGCACAGTTTGAATAGTAGGTGCATAGGTAGAAGGCCGGCCGATTCCCAGTTCTTCCAATCTACGAACAAGACTAGCTTCCGTATAACGTGGAGGACGTTGGGTAAATCTTTCTGTTGCTGTTATTTCCTGTAAATTGAGTTGTTCCTGTAAATTAACTGCAGGTAACAAGCCATTCTCTTCTTTCTCGTTTTCATTGTCTGTACCTTCACGATAAACATGTAGAAAACCGTCGAATACCAAAACTTCACCAGTGGCCTGAAATTTTTCCTTTTGGTTAGAAATATGAATAGAAATTGTTGTTCGTTCTAACTCTGCATCTGCCATCTGACTGGCAATAGTGCGTTTTCGGATTAACTCATATAGTTTCTTTTCCTGCGCTGCCCCACTTATTTCTTCGTTACTCATATAAGTAGGACGAATTGCTTCATGCGCTTCCTGTGCACCTTTGGTTTTTGTGCTGTATTGACGAAATTTATAGTATTTTTCTCCGTACGTATTTATAATAGTTTCTTTAGCTGTTCCTAATGCCAGATCACTTAAATTAACGGAGTCGGTCCGCATATAAGTGATTAATCCGGATTCATATAGTTTTTGCGCAATACGCATAGTTTGTGCAACTGAGTAGCCTAGCTTACGGGATGCTTCCTGTTGTAAAGTTGAAGTTGTGAAAGGTGCAGCGGGTGTTTTTTTAACTGGTTTTGTTACAATATCATCAATAGTGAAAGTCGCTGATTTACATGCTTTTAAAAATTGACTGACTTCTTCTCTGGTTTTGAAGCGTTTATTTAATTCAGCTTTTAATAAGGTAGTTCCATCTGGTAAAATGAAAGAAGCAATGATTCGGAAAGCTGCTTCTGAAACGAAATCATTAATTTCCCGTTCCCGTTCTACGATAAGCCGTACAGCAACTGATTGTACACGGCCTGCAGATAAAGCCGGTTTGACTTTGCGCCATAGAATAGGAGATAATTCAAATCCTACAATACGGTCTAATACGCGGCGGGCCTGTTGTGCATTTACCAGATTAATATCAATGGAACGGGGAGTCTCAATAGCATGTAAGATTGCATCTTTAGTAATTTCATGGAACACAATTCTTCTTGTTTTGGCCGGATCCAGTTTTAGTACTTCAAATAAGTGCCAGGAAATAGCTTCTCCTTCCCGGTCTTCATCGGATGCTAGCCAAACAATATCCGCTTTTTTTACTTCTGCTTTCAATTCTGAGACCAGCTTCTTTTTATCTGATGGTACTACATATTGAGGCGCGTAGTTATTGTCTAACTCCACGCTAAACTCTTTCTCTTTTAAATCACGGATGTGCCCATAGCTTGACATTACTTTAAAGTCTTTACCCAGAAACTTTTCAATAGTTTTTGCTTTGGCAGGGGACTCCACTATTACCAGATTTTTTTGCATATTCTCACCTTTCCTGTTAAAATCGAGTGCAAACTTACATAAATAATTAACGCAGATGAATATCAGTAACAAAAAAAGGTACCAGAAAGATGTAAGAATACCGTCTTAAAAGAATTTAGTCATTACTTTTGTAAGCAGATAAGGAAGAATGCATGGATATTATTATTAAATTATTA
>JAJBTP010000212.1 GCA_020860805.1 Tannerellaceae bacterium
CAACGACCCCGAGATTACAAATCACGTGCTCTGGCCAACTGAGCTAAAGAGGCAACTGCTTCAAAACGGCTGCAAAATTAGAGGTTTTTTTCAATTTTGCAAATCTCGATACGGATTATTTTTTTATTCCCATACATGTTTCTGGTAGCTGTTTTTTGTAAAATGTTGATTATAAGAAAATAGGATGCTTTGTGGTTTCTGGGTTATTTTTTGTAGTTTTACAATTATAAACTGTTTTAAAAAGAGAAAGGAATGAAACTGAAGTAAAAGAAAAATATCCATTGGAGGGTCTGGGAAAATGGATTAAGCAGGTCGCTTTTATTACAAATGGGTTGGCGGCATTTGTCTTTACTAAAGCTTATCCCTATGAATCGTTGCTTTTTTACGGCAGGATAAAATAACCTACAGGGAAATCCTGCGGGGAAAAAAGGGTGGTTTGCATGGAAATGAGATAGTTGTGTTTGCCTGCCAGGATAAAATTTGTATCCTTAAAACTATCCATGAGTTGGAGGTGATCACTGACCCGGAACAACCTTCTACTATTATTCCGATTAAAAACGGGAACTTTTTTAAAAAGGTTATTCCTGAAAGTGACCCTTATACATCGGCTGAACTACGCAGTTTACATACTATTTCGGAGGGTTCTGTCTTCCCCATAGGATTTGAATACAAGTATTATCAGGGTGAAATCCGGCAAATTGGTTACCTGGAGCTTGATATTGCAAAAGGAGTTGCTCAATGGATAGATTTTAAGGGTATTACCGAAAAGGAACTTTTTCCGGGCCGGAGTTACAACTATGCAGGCGAAAACCTGATTAAATATGATAGTGCCCTGATGAAAGGGGATGACGTTTACTTTTTCTGTCCGGGTGCAAAAATGAGTAGTGTGAATAAATGGGGAATGGATTGGCATGCTTTGTGGAGGACTGACCGGCAAGAGAAAATAAAAGATATACTACTGGATAGTGGGGACCTGGGCTTGATAGACCAGAAAAAGCGAGGCGTGCACGGTGTCTTTTCATACTCAGGGCGCTATGTTATTCTGACTCCTCATTTCAATAGTGACGAATGGAGAGGAAAACAGAAATTGTTTGATTTGTCTACCTGTGAATTGGTGGATATTCAAATGCCCAGGGGGTTGGCGAAAGGCCTTATTCTACAGCATACAGGAACTGGTTTTTGGGTAAGTTCCAATAATGACGAAAATTTTTATCTGGCTCTTTGTGAGGAGGTGTAATCTTCTCCCCTCTTGAGAGGGGCTGGGGGTGTGTGATATCCAGCACTGTCTTTTATAAACTCACAAACCGTCTGTTTTCAGAGGAATACTTATTTAATAAAGATAGTTATCATACTTACTTTTGTTTCGGTTGTGACACACCCCTGACCCCTCTCAAGAGGGGAAATTGAATACTTTTAAATCTTCCGGCCAGTACTGAATCCAATTGAAAATTGACTTTTGGCCAAATCATCACTCCGCAAGGAGGGGGAATCTTTAATAGTAAGTGATGGTTCGTTCTGTAATTCCCAGGAGGGTGTCGGTTTCCTGGTGTTTACAGGTTTGTTTTATCCAGTTTCCGGTGGAATCGTATTCATAGGTGTATAAGGTGGTGGTGATTTCCGGTTCCTGTGAATCTTCCTCCTCATGTTCTTTTTCTTTGGTTAGGATAAGTTGGATGCAATCGCCTTTTTCATTGTATTGGAATTCTTCTATGTACCTGTCTCTTTGGGTGTATACAGGCCGGTTGTTTTCGTATAGAATGGTTTTGTCGGTAACAGGCTCCATAAAGGCTCCGGGATGATAGTTGGTAATTTTGATTTCCTTTTCATTCCATTCCCGTTTTATTGTTCCTGTTTTTTCCCTATTGTAGAATACATATTCATGGGAACCGGGTTCGCTTTTGGTCCGGACTTCTTTCAGGTGGTGTCTTTCATCTGTATCGTACCGGTACCATTTCACGTAATCTTCTTCGTCTCTGGCATATTTAAATATTTCCCAATATTGGATAAACTGGTTTCTATCGAGGGTTTGTTTTTCAACGATCCGGCCTTGTTTATCGAACTTTTTGATATATTGTTCGATTATAATTCTTCCGTTTTCTACGTAAAAGGTACAGGTTTCTTCGATTATATGTACATTTCCTTTCGGTTTTTCGGAGATGGGATAGTTTACGGACTGAGCGAAACATCCGCATAGGATGAAGAATAAAAAGGATAGACTCAGGATATTTTTCTTCATTTTCGTTTTATGCTTTATGGGTTGTTACTTTCCTGATGGTGGGATTGGGGGATTTTTCCAGTGCCTCTTTTATCAGTGTTTTGATAGAATGGATGCTTGATTTTCTGGTGAAGCCATCCAGCGTATGGCGTACGGGTGGTTTCTCTTCTGTCAGCATGTGTGTGGCAACGGGGATGATGCGTTCGTCACCGAGTTGGGCTATGGAGGTTACTGCATTGATCCGGTAGAAATCGTCGTCCGGATGGGTTGTCCACTGTAATAATTCCGGTACGCATTGCCCGTCGCCCATTTCTCCCAACATTTTTATGGCCCGGTCTATTACGTAACAATCGTGGTCTTCTTTTTCTTCCGGCTTTTTGTGTCTTTCTTTTTCCAGTACTTTTAGTATAGCCGGGATGGCTTTTGTTATTTTCATTTTGTGCAGTTGAGTGATGGCATCTGCTTTACTCATGGTTGAACCGTGTTCCAGGATGGTGATAAACAGGTCTGTATCTTCTGGTGTAAATGCTCCACTATTGATAGTCAACCTGCGGATATCTGCATGGGTAGATTGTAGAAGGGCCAGACATTCCTGCCGTGTAAAAGGAATGGTTGCGTTTGAATATTTTTCCGGATATTTCATTTTCAGGTAGGCGCTTTTTGCAACTTCGGTGTCCGGATCATGGAGTGCCATTTCGAATAATAAGGGTCTGAAGTGGCGAGAGTTCTTTTTCATAGCTACCAGAATGGCGTTTTTCCGTATTTCCGCAGCCGGGTCTGTCAGGCCTTTTTCTATATTCCGGTAGCTTATTTCCAGTGTGTGTTTCCAGGCAAGCCAGTAGATAGCAGCCCGGATGGACTCTTTTTCACTGGTAAGGTAGGGTATTAACCGGGCCACTATTCCATGATTTAACCGGGGAAGCCGTCCGAATGCGTAACAGGCTTCGCTAACTTCTGTTTCGTCGGTTGAGGTTTCAATTATCCGGAAAAAATCATCCGGGCCGCCTCCGGGTCCGTATCCAAAATTTCTCACGTCGTATCCGTTTAGTATTTCATCCAGCCAGCGTTCATACCAGTCGAGAAATGATTTTTCACGGGATACATAGGGTGATTGCCCATCGGAATCTATATAGACTACACGGCCCCGGTATTCTCCGGTAACGATTAATAGCGTATAATACGTGCATCCCTGGGTTCCTATGGTTAGGGTTCCCTGGTATGGATTGATATTTTGTTGTTCATAAATTTCATCTTCTTCGGAAAACTCTTCCGTTATTTTATTCCAACCCGGTTGGAGGGGATTCGGGCGGCTCAGGAAATCGTTGGGTAGTTTATTAATCCAGCTGTGGAAATCATTCCATTGCTCCAGCGGATAAATGCCGTAATAAGGACCTGCTCCACCGTTCCCGGCATATAACAGAAAATCGCGGTATTCTTGCGGTAGGGTAATGGTATGTTTTTTTCAAATGCTTCTATTTCTGCCAGAGGGATGGGGGAATTTAATTTAAATACGTGCGCTTTGGAACCAAAAACGGAGAGTTCTTTCTTTTTTGCTGTTTCCAGCTTTTCCAGAATTTGTTTAAAACGGTTTTTATTTTCCATCTTATGTGTGATTAGTTAACTTACAAAGATATTATTTTTTTGTGAAGAAATGAATATGGAAAAGCACCCGGGGTTTCAGAGCCGGATGCTTTACAGGTGGTTAGATGGGTTGTTTTATGGAGGGCCGAGGTGCCGGATGATGGTTTCTACCTGGCGGGGTGTGAATAGGTGTTGGCCTTTTTGATAACCGGCCTGGGTTAGTTCCTGGTGTAGTGCCGGGTTGTGGGTGAGCCATCTTTTTAATTGTCCGGATGCTGACCCGGGTGCGCTGTGTGGAAAATAGCAGAGGGCTAATTCCTGTAATCCGTAGGTTTTGATGGTAAATGGTTTCATATATTTCTTTTTGTTTGTATCCGGAAGTGGCTTCCTGCCGCCCGGGAAGCTACTTCCGGAATGGGTGGGGTTAAACCGGTTTCCGGTTATTCGTGGGGATACGGGCACGGTTCGTCGTCTATTACTGTTTTGATTTCCGGGCTATACTTTTCATATTTGATGATTTGTGCCTGGTCGCGGAGTGCTTTGCCGGGTACGAAGGTGTATTTCGGACGCCGTATGCAGGCGGATGTAAATTCTTTTTCGGTTTCCGTGCCTTCACTGCCGAATGTGAGGCGGAAATTACCCAGGTCTGCCAACCGTACTATCTTACCGTCTGATAGTTCCAGTTTGATGACGTAAATGAGTGAGTCGAGCACTCCTTTTACTTCGGCACTTGATACTTTGTAACTTTATATGATTAAACTTCAAAGACGGTCAATTTCGCTTGGTACTTTGGAGAGTGCCTGGGCAGAATACAATTGTGAGCCTTCCGGGGCTCCTTTTTTCAAATTTTTCCGTAATACTAATCTGTAACTTGCTGCCATTGTTTTAATTTTTAAAGGTTGATGTAAAGGGTTCGATTGCAATCGGTACACAAAGATGCATCTATCCTTTTACATGCAGTTGGGTTATCCGGGCCTATACAAGTAAAGATAAAGATAGTCATTGAAAGCGTAAGCTGAAAGGTTTCTGCGGGGTTATTCGTGATAATGGAGGTGGTTGTCAGGGAGAGAGGGGTTTTGTTATTTGCGGATTGAAAATCCTACTATTAATAGGCGGGGATTGAAAATCCCCTTTAACCAGGATTTGTTTTAGGTTTAATCAATTAATAATAAGTTTTTAGACTTTCCTCTGAAGCTACATCTTTTTTATGTTTAAGTGCTGTAAGCACGTTTGATAGTAGCCTGGTATGTAAGTACCGGCCTATTATAAATAGTCCTGTTGGGATTGAAGATAAAAAGATGTGTGTAAAGAGTAGGGGAAATAGTCTATTTGCAGAGGAATAGGTATATAAT
>JAJBTP010000004.1 GCA_020860805.1 Tannerellaceae bacterium
TATCGTCTATATCCAAATGAATTTGCTTTGTATCGAATATGCCAATCTGCTGGTGCGCTTATCCAGTCCTGATATAAAAACAATCTTACTTTTTCTAATAAATAGTTGGCATCTTCTCCAAATACGATTTTCCCTCATACTCTTTTTCTACCTCTCGTATATAATTGTCGAATAGCTTTTGTTCCTCTTTGTTTTGGGGTTTTTGATGTAAATAAATACCTCCTACATGATAAGTAAGATTATCTCTGGTTTGAGGGGATTTAATATAGTAAGCTGAGACAGTTTCAATATACAATTCACTGCTTACTTTTTTCCAGTTTCCATCAGAGTCCGGCGTATATATTTGTATTTGTGTACCAAATGGTGAAACCGGTGCATCTCCGGCTTTAGCCCAAAAAGTATATATGGTGAGCGTACTATCTGTTGCTTCATAATCCCCAAGTTTATAAGAATAGCTGGTTGTATCACCCCAATGGTCTGCCAGTTCAAATACTTTTTGTTTTCCTTCTCTTTTAACTGTCAGGATAGTATAATCAAATTCATTCCACAATTCTTTTTTTGTGAATGTGTACTCTTTCCTTGTATAATATACTTTTTCTCTTCTGCGTTGGATAGGAAAGAAATAAAGAGCAGGAGATAAATAGAGATAGTAAAACGCATCCCGTATACATTTATTTATATAGATACTTATTTTTTTGTGTCCGGAAATATTCTATCATTTCTCCTGTCAGACTTAATGCTACATTTCCGGCTTCCATATTTTCTCTGCTAATCCATTCTGCAACTGCTAATTCTTCTTTATCCATCGTGATTTTATCGTCACCGTCCAGTTCTGCAAAGAATCCCATTAATAAACAATCCGTAAACCCCCAGGGCTGGCTGTTGTAAGAACGGATATTTTTTACTTTTATTCCTGCTTCTGCCATAACTTCTCTGTGAACCGTTTGTTCAATAGTTTCACCTATTTCTGCAAATCCGGCAATAAGCGCATAATTTGTATAAGGCCGGTTCGCATATTTAGTCAGTAATAGTTTATTGCCATTTATAACTCCAACAATAACAGCCGGAGATATTTTAGGATATTCACTGTTGGAACAGGAAGTACATTGTAACATCCGTTCTTTGGGATGTTGTTTCATTTTTTGTCCGCATCGTCCGCAATATCGGTGGTTAGTGTACCAACCGGCAAGGCCAAAAGCAGTGACACCGGCAAACGCTTCCTGACGGGGAGACATATCCCTGAATATATTGATATCGGTTAAATGGAAACCTTCCGGAATTTTATTCCAGTTTTTTAAACCGAAATACGTTTGGTTATCAATAGAAAAGTAATAGATAGGTTCTTCAATCAATAATCCATCTTCTCCGGTTAAATTTTTTAACCGGGGAAAATGGATTTTATTGTTTTTTTTCAGCAATAACAACTTCACGTCCTTTGAAAAGAATAAAGAAACTATTCTCATCAGGCAGTAAAGGTTTATATGAGTTGTCAAATGTATGAGGGGCTATACCCTGTATCATCTTTTTTTATTTAAAGCCCCTAAGTTAATTATTTCCTCTTAATCTCTACGCTGACCGGATAATGATCTGATAAAGGGTCGGCATCTCTTCCGTTATGAATAGTAGCCTTTGTGCAATCTGTTACTAAAGCGGGTGATACGAGAATGAAGTCTATCCGTTTTCTTCTTTGGGCCACTTCCGGATCATCCCATTCTTTTTTATATAATGTGGAAGTTGGGTAAGTTCCCCGTTGAGAGGCCGGAACAAATTCGCGACAGATATCTGTTGCTCCACTTGCCAGAAAACAGGAGATTACAGAGTAATCAAATTTATTTCCCCGCATGTTTTTCCGCGGATTGTTTGCTTCTGACTTAATATACCGTTCTTTTAAAACAGTCATTTTATCAATTTCGTCTGTATCAAAAGGTGAGAAAGAATTGAAATCGCCCATAATCAGATAATCCTGTAACTGTTTTTCGGCGATATAACCGGTAATCTGATGTGCTTCTTTTAACCGGTATTCCCATTCAAAAGGACTTAAATGGATAACAATACAACCCAGGTTATAAGTTCTGGCATGTAACATACCGTGCTAGTATCCTTCAATCTGTTTATATATTAATTCGATAGGTTCTTTTGAAGATAATCCAACCGGATAGCCTTCCTCTTTGGCTATTACTACATATGGGTGACCATACTGAACTGCCATTTCAGCTAAATCTTTCTCTGTAAATCCACACAATTCCTGGTAAGCCATAATGTCCGGATCTTGTTCTTTTACCCAGTTAATAAACTTAACTTTCCGCTCCGGTTCATCTTCGAAACCATCCCATATATTATGGGAAAGAATTTTCTGTGCCTGTAAGGTTAGAGATGAAAACAGAAAACAGATGAGATATATATTATACTTCATGGGATAAATATTTTTGGTTTTTATCAATTAGTTCATTAATTTGCTGTACGGATACCACAGAGCGTAATCCTTCGGTTGGCGTATTCAAACAATAATCCACCAAAATGTCAATTGTAGAAGTTGCCACATGCATACGGGTATCGCTGGATGCGTAGTAAATATACACACTTCCGTCTTCATCAGCAATCCAACCGTTTGAAAAAACAACATTGGATACATCGCCGACGCGTTCTTCTCCTTGTGGAGCTAACAAATAGCCTGTAGGCTGTGCAATTAAACGGGTTGGGTCTTCCAGTGCTGTCATGTATAAATAGAGTACATACCGGAGTCCGGCCGCACATCCCCGTACACCATGTGCCAGATGCAACCAGCCTTTGGATGTTTTAATGGGATGAGGACCTTCTCCGTTCTTTACCTCTTTGATTGTATGATAGTAGCGTTTATCTATAATTGTCTCCTGGGTTATAATAGCGTTGGCAATGTCATCAATTAAAGCCCAGCCTATGCCGCCCCCATTTCCGGTATTGATAAATCCATCCTGCGGACGGGTATAAAGTGCATATTTCCCGTTTACAAATTCAGGATGCAATACTACATTGCGTTGTTGTCCAGGCGATTGTAAGTCCGGGAGGCGGTTCCAGTTTATTAAATCTTTTGTACGTACGATTCCGGCCTGGGCAATGGCTGATGATAAATCACCGGGATCATTGGCTGGATCTAAACGTTCACTACAGAAAATCCCATATATCCATCCATCTTCATGAGCTGTTAACCGCATATCATACACATTCGTTTCTGCCGGATCAATATCCGGAATTGTGACAGGTCTTTCCCAGAAACGAAAATTATCAATACCATTCGGACTTTCAGCAATGGCAAAAAATGATTTCCGGTCTACCCCTTCAACCCGTACAACCAGCAAATATTTACCATTCCATTTAATTGCTCCGGAATTCATAGCTGCATTCATGCCTATTCTTTCCAGGCAATAAGGGTTGGTTTCCGGATTGAAATCATAACGCCAGTTCAATGGAATGTGTTCATGAGTAACCACAGGATACTGATAACGGGTTATAATACCGTTACTTTTTTCTTCACGAATATTTTCTCGTGTAATCAGTGTTTCTTGTTCTTGTAATAGATTTTTAATTCTTTGCATCATATAATGTTTTGATAAAATTCTTTTTATTTATTATCAGGATAAAGTTCTATACGTTGGGCCCGGTGAAATAAAAATGCCGGTGGAGCAGAAATGTGTACTTCATAAAGCACTTCTTTTGTTTTCCTGTCTACTTCTATTACTTTACCTCCTCTTCCGTTCACATTCGGAGTATACACACCGGGTGCAAATAATATATGATCATCTTTTTCTATATATTGAACAGATGAACCGGCAATCGCAAATGTTTCATCACCACGCTCTTTCCCGTATTGCCATATTTACTGTACAGTCATATCACTTGTATTAATTTTGTACTCTACAGCCCGGCTATAATTTATCGGATTACCTATAATAGATTCTTCAAAGTTTCTGTCTAGTCTGTTATCGAATACCATTATATTACCGTTCGACATTAAAGTCGGATGATGTTGTCCCCAGGGCCAGTCAAATTTGTCTGCACTTTTCTCTCCACTTATAACTTCCGGATCTGTTATCAGGATACCATCTTCATCTATGGGAGTTAGTAAACTACCGTAGCATTGTTTCCATCCTTTATGTGGTGCTAATAACCATTTCAGTGAATTTTTCCGGGTTAATTTAACTACACCCTGGTATCTCATAGATACAATAATACAATCATCTTCTTCAGAATAACAAACGGCATTTGCATGTACCCAGTCTCCAATATCATCACCGGAATGTTGAGTTGTCCGGGTTTCTTCCAGACACTTTTTTAAATCCCATTCGGTGACAATTTCTCCGGTTTCTTTATCTACTTCAATTAAAATATCTTCAATAGCAGTTACTCCGGAAATATGCCTGGAACTATAATTACTTACATTAGCCAGCAGATTACCATTTGGTAATTCTATTGCTTCATGATGAAACTCGTATCCATGTTTTTTGATATCCCATGTATTATTCACATTTACTAACATGTCAGCTTCGATTAACCGTCCGGTCTTTACGTCACCAAACAGAAGGTTTCCGCTTTTCATTCGCTGGAGTCCACAATGTGCTGTGGCATTCCCTATTTCAGGATGTGTATTTAGCAGGTATAACCAACGGACTTCTCCATCTGCATCTATCATAAAAGGCCGGTGGGTATCCATTTCATTAGCTCCCAGATATTCTACAAGTGTCAGGCCGGAAGTCATCCGGGACGGGTTAACGGTAACAACTTCTATATCCGGTAAAACTACTCCCCGTAATTCTTCTGTTTGAATTTGTATAGAGGTCCGGATTCTCTCCACTCCATATTTATTTGTCAGAATGATATCAACGTCATTGTTATAATTCGGGTAAATTACTAAAATATCAATGTTATGATTATAATTATAACCATTAAAGAGATGTTCAATATCTCCCTGAGACCCATGTTTCCCTTTTACGATTACTTTGATGCAGGATTGTGCAGGAAAGGATAGCTGGAGTTCTGCAGCTAAAGGACAGTAACCAGTTGGATTAACTGTTAATTTGCGGATTAAGTTTTCCGGGATTTCACTACCCAAGGCTGCTACTTTAATTTCGGAATTGTCTGTGAAGGTAATATATCCAACCCACCAGGTATGG
>JAJBTP010000422.1 GCA_020860805.1 Tannerellaceae bacterium
CCATTAATCGTAATAGTTACTTTGGAAACTCCTGCATCTATATAAATTACATCTCCCGCTACAGCCTTTTCATCCGTTTGAATCTCAAAAAAAGGTTTATCATTCTGATAAGCTTTGATAGTTAACCGCTGACTATCAGAGGATGGAAGAGTCCCTATCACTCCTGAAATCAGTTGGTCATTCTCAGATACATATGTCAATGAATGATACACTATAGCCTCTTCTCCCTGAGGATGAAAATCCTTATCCATATCCGAATGTGTACCTTCCAGTTCTATCCATATATTATCTATGGAACCACCCTTTTGCAGGACTTCTCCGATATGATGAACCGTCAGGTGTATCCGGCACAGGGCATTTTCCAAATCAATTGTATGAGTCGTGTTCTTTTCTGATTCTATAGTAAAATCCAGATTTCCGGAATACAGGCTGCTTAGCGGATAGTGATATTCATCATGACCAACCGGCAGGGAGTAACGGAAATTTTCCGGTTTACTCCCGGAGCTTACTTCCGGAGCGGAAGAATTTATTTCTTCTTCTCCGGATGCAGCCCATCCTACGAGCGAATACTGCCCGGCAGGAAGGTTGGTAAACGTTATCTCTTTTCCATTTTTGAATTCTGCATGTGGAATGACCGTGTCTGCATAAGTCACTTCACCTTTGTATATGTATAAATGGAGGTCGCCGGCAATATCCCTGTCGAACGCTTCTGTTGTACCATTATAGGTTACTCTGAGCTGAGTATAGTACCAGCAACCATCCATTGATTCATCTATACAAGCGCATAGAGACAAAAGAAAAAGAGAGTATAATAGTTTTTTATCCGCATGCTAAAAATTGTACGGGTTTATTAAAACTTTACGCCAGATGTTTTTATCTGCCAGGGTACGATTTGGATTTCAGCTTTGATACCGGATTCACCACTACCAGGGATTACTTCACCGCCATCTTCGCCACCGTCTTCATCTTCTTTTGCTTCTTTAGGTGTACCGTATCCTTTGGACATAACTTCTTCCAGTGTTACTTTATAAACGGTATTACGGAAGATAAGGAAAGCATCCTCCGGAATCAGATTAACACGCCAGTAACGGGTAACCGGATTGGCTGCATCATCTGCATGAGTTAAGGTTCCTTTAATCAGATAAGCGTATACAGTTTCACGGTCATATCCCGGAAGACCATTTTGTGCAGTACGGGGTAATGGTTTGTTTTCATACACATATACAGAAGCTGTTTTTAACCAATACGAACCTTCTTCTTTACCGGAATAAGCACTTATAATCTTTCCACCAGCAGCAACAGGATCAAATACTGAACGTTGATATCCCTTTGTTGGTAACCAGTAATCTGTCCGGTCCCAATGGTTCCAACCGGCAATTTCCGTCTTATCTACACCATTATCATGTGTAAATACCTGAGATTTTTCCAATCCGTTAATGACTGCATACGCTTCGAGTTGAAATGTTATTTTATCATTGTCTGCATCCAGCGTATTCCCAAACAGAGACTCTATATCATTATTTCTGAGATTAACAATAACATTCTCCGCCTTAGGAGCTTCTATTTTACTAACCAGGCGATTTACAGGAATAGTAATTTCGTTATTGAGTTTATCTGCAATGACCTCGATACTCAGATTCTTTCCACTCATACCTAATCCTTTCGTCTGGTCTCCCTGAGTAGGTACTGATTTTGAATTGTCTTCTGTCAATTTGGAACTATCTTCAATAATTTTCTTTTCGACACTTTCAAAATCCTGTCCGGCCAACTCGCCTAAGTCGAGGTTGATAGCTACCAGTACTTTTTTATTAGAACCACTTTCCACTAAGAAGCTGATAGGATTTAACGGATTATTAGGTGTTGCCGGTGAAGAGCTTAAATCTTCTTTATGATATCCATAATTGATTCCTTCCCGGACAGCGTCTCGGTTTCCATTTTCATCAAAGATATAAAATTCTAATACTGATACTGTATTTTCAGCATCAGAACCTGCTTCCGTAGTTACATACGTTTTAGGTGTTGTAATTGTAAATGTTGCTACAGCTGGTTCGCCTGGCACATTATTATTTTCATTTTCATCTTTATTACAACTGGTAGAAAAGATGGCAATTGCAGCTAAAATTAATAAGTGATACTTTTTCATATTTGTTGTTATTAAAAATTATTATTGTATAAATTGATTGGTAAAATCTTCACCATATAAGTTTACATAGATCATCCACGCCATGAGGTTATGAAGGAATTTCAAATTAGTTTCTGCATGTGGACTATTTTCATAATTATGCGTACCATTATATGTTACTCCATTTTTTTCACCCTGTGCTTTATAAGTACTACTATAGGCTTTCCCGAACAATTCCATTTCTCCACAGAAAATAAACCGGTTTGTCGGGTCACCCCCCCTAATAGTATATATTGATTCGTTTCATCCATAATAAGAGGAATCATTGTGTTGGGACAATTTTGCCTTATAAGTGCATGATTTATATTATCAAATGGGCAAAGGAAGATCTCTTCCGGGTCGATTGCTCCGTCATTTATTGTAAAAGGACCACTTCTGAATAAAAAATCATAGAGTTTATTGTTATCACATGTAATACCGATATCTCCCCCGTTAACTTTACGACCGAACTTAACACCTACTGCATTATCAACTCCAGGTCCACTATAACCTGTATTTGCATATCCGGTTAATCCTTCACTCGCTAATCTATTCATAAAGGTGACGGAATATAAATCCTGTAATATCATCATTACACGTTTATTATCAGCTTTCAACCATTGCATATATCTTTTAGCATCGGCAGCAGTTGATTTCAGGTTTGGCACTAAAATGGTAGTTTCATCCAGTGCCCTGCTTGCTTTGTATTTAATCTACATATCTTTAACAGGAACAACTCCTTCCGGTCCAAACAGAGATTTATTGTTAATGGATTCATACAATTGCTGTACATAATTCTTTCTGTAAGAAGTATTATGGTATAATGTACCAAACGTAGTACTTACACTTTGGAAAATAATACTTTGCACAACCGGCAAAGATTGTTTTATCTCAAAGGATTTACTTACCTGAGTATCATTAATTGTCATTTTTATCGTTACCACAGGATTAGCACTATAATCTGTTAATCGTGGGAATATAACTTTCAGACTATATTCATCATCCGGATTTGCAGGAATATGTGTTAGTTGAACCGGACCATCTATTGTATTGAACCGGGCGTCCAAATCCTCGCTGATAAGTTCAACGGTAAAGGGAGCTGAAGCTTTAATTTTTATTTCTTCACTCTCTCCACCATTTGCACTGATTACTCTAAAGCCTGAAGGTGTATAAGTAATAGTGTGGTGAGCTTGTTTAAGTGTTATTAATTTATAGGTTGTACTATTTGCTTTGGATTGTATTCTAAGAATTGTTTCCTGTTCCTGCTCATATATATTCTTAACCGCTTTTACATGATATTAATTGTTTGCAATTTCCTCACTTGTTGAGAAATTACCCGGTCCATTCGGGAAACCAGCTAACCAGAGTGCTTCCGAACTAATATCCTGGTTTTCTATCTCTACATACAGAATTGCATCCGTATCAGGAATTACATTATTTCGGTGCTCCATAAAGTTTCCATCTGCATCAAAATAAATAACTCCATCAAAATCTTCATTCATATCATTTAATTTGACGTCAATAGTGCCGGAACCATTTTGAGATAAAATAATAACCCGTGAGATATCCGGATTTTCATCCAATGTAATATGCACAAAGGCATATCGTGACTCCATATTGTTATTTGTCAGATTGGTTTTTATCTGGAAATTTGTATTATCACCTCCGGTAATTTCATCTGAATCCATCGGGTCAAAGAGGAAAATATTCCCACTATTATTATATATTTTAGCGGTCCATGTCCCTGAACTGGTAATTGTAACAGTTTCACTTACAGTGCCTGCTGTATTGGGGAAAACCGGTAAAGTTGAATGACTGACATCCAGCTTTTGTTCAAAATTACCGGATTGCCGTACAGTCATGGATAATTGCAATTTACCAAATTTAAATTTGATGTATCCTTCTTTATAATCATTGCTGGGTGAAGCCGTAATAATTAACTGAGAGTTTTCTAATACAGCTGTAATACCATTTGGTGTGGCATCTTCCTCTATTTCTAACGTTCCTTCTCCGGTTGTAAAAATATCCATGGTTTCCGTACCACCTTCAGGAGGAAATACAATGGTCGAGGAAGTAATAGCCAGAATATTATCACCATCATATACTATATTTCCCTGATTCTCCTGATCCCAGTAATTTATCTGGAACTCAATCAGTTTTTTAGAAAAATTGTAAGCGTCTTTTTCCGAACCCTCTCCTACTCCTTTAACACGTGTAACAGTAAGTTTATAGGCATTATTACGTTTCAATTGCTGAGCGCGTCCGGGAAGGGCTACATTCACCCGGTAATAATACACCTTACCGGCATTATTTTCCATTCCGAGAATAAGGCAGGTAGTCTGATCGTCGTTTTGTTCGGGAGAAATAACATAATTTTCAAAAGCATATAAGCCTCCCACTATTTCATTAGGTGTTTCATCATCCACATTTAAACCATACATACGTATAATTCGGGGTAAAGAAAAATCGGTAAGTGCATCTGCCGCTATGGTACCCATACGGAATCCATTCCAGATGGATACTGTTTTTAATGTATAATTGTCATCGGTATTTTTTACATCAAACCTTGATACAAGACGTATTAAATCAGCATTCAGTATATCCTGATCCGCTTCTTTTATAACAGACCCGGACATCATTAAAGTTTCCGGTTCGATAAGCGCTTCCGTATCATAATTTTCGTATACGTCCTGAGGTGGAAACGGAGGTGTGAAATCCTGTCCCTCGACAAAATCAATCTCTTCATAAGAAGGGACTAAACGGAAACGCAACCGTTTCATATCATTTTCGGTAAGGCCCTGAGCTTTAAATTTTTCATTCCATTCACCAGAGTCATCTCCTCCGTAATAAGTAAGGTAATCTCTGGCATTGGCTAATAATAAAATATTATAAGCTTCAGATAATGGGATATTCAGATCTTTAGAACTAATGGAGATTTTATCACCCGAACGAATATAGTCATTATGAA
>JAJBTP010000234.1 GCA_020860805.1 Tannerellaceae bacterium
ACTTCTAAACAATAAAACCAAATTTTTCGTTATTCATTTAAAAAATATATCTTTGTAGTATGCTTAGACTGATTTCACATATAGAACGATTGCTACGGGTACATGATTGTGTGATTGTACCGGGTATAGGTGGATTTGTGGGACAGATAGTTGCTGCATCCTATGATGCCGAAAAACATCTGTTTTCTCCTGTTCATAAGGAAGTTGTGTTTAATGCATCTCTGCATCATAATGACGGATTGCTTACTGAGTCTTATATGAAAACGTATCAGGTTGATTTCAATGATGCATTCCGGATGGTTCAGGAAGATGTAGAGCATATGAATTGTTTTTTGAAAGAGCATTCTTTTTTAAGATTAGGTTCTATCGGAAAGCTAAGTATATCAGCTGATAATACGATTGTATTTGAAGGAGGAGGATTCTTTTCTGATAATATGTTGTCTTATGGCCTGATACCTTTACAGATGAAAACCCTTCAGGTTTTGCAACAGGAGGAAGCTGAGCGTATACTGGCTCTGCAGAAAGAAGCTGACACTACTCATTATTTGCCTATTGTCAGGAGAGTGATACAGGGTGTAGTTGCAGCTGCGGCGACTGTTGCTTTGTTTTTCCTGGTTTCCCCATCTGTAAACGAAGTGGATCAAAGCCGCTATCAGAATGCCGGTTGGAACCCCATTGAATTATTAACAACGAATTCTGTCCGGCATGAAGTAAGTCCGGAGGAAAATAGTCCGGAGGATGTATTTACCCCGGTAACAGAAGTAATAGAACCGGTTGTTGTGAGCGAGCAACCTACTCCGGAAGTGGCAACTCCTAAGCCTAACCAAAAGATGTATTACATTGTAATTGGTAGTTTTGTGACTAACAAACAGGCAGATGATTTCGTGCAAAAGATTCAACCCCATACATTCC
Organism: Tannerellaceae bacterium; assembly: GCA_020860805.1. Classification (GTDB taxonomy): domain Bacteria; phylum Bacteroidota; class Bacteroidia; order Bacteroidales; family Tannerellaceae; genus UBA4116. The sequence continues at coordinate 913 of JAJBTP010000234.1, forward strand.
CGTTTTTAGAGCGTATCGAAAGAAATGAACGGATCCGTGTATATGCTAATAAATTTGATAACCGGACTGAAGCTGAGGACTATTTGGATACTCTCCGGCAAACTACCCGTTTCCATGATGCCTGGTTGTTTATCAGCCGTTAATAATTTATTTTCATTTGACTTTTCAACCCGATACAAATAACAAAGAATTTCAGGATGCATTACAACTTATTACGCATACCCGGCAATCTGTTTTTCTAACAGGAAAAGCAGGTACAGGGAAATCTACGTTTCTGAAATACATTTGTTCCTCCATAAAAAAGAAGCATGTTGTATTAGCACCTACCGGGATTGCTGCAATTAATGCACACGGGGTTACGCTGCATTCATTCTTCAAATTACCTTTTCGCCCGATGCTTCCGGATGACCCGGATTTAAGTTTGAAAAGCGGGCGAATCTTTGATTTTTTTAAATACAAAAAGGCTCACCGGAAAATACTATCCGAAGTGGAATTGATTGTCATTGATGAGATTTCGATGGTACGGGCAGATATTATAGATTGTATTGACCGGATTCTGCGGGTTTATTCCGGGAATATGCGTTTACCGTTTGGGGGTAAACAATTATTATTTGTAGGAGATGTGTACCAGTTAGAGCCGGTAGTACCTTCTGACCAGAAAGAGATTTTAAGTCGTTTCTATAAAAATCCATTTTTCTTTTCCGCTAAAGTTTTTGATGAGATAAACCTGGTTCCGATAGAATTAAAGAAAGCCTACCGGCAGACGGACCCGGTTTTTCTATCTATTTTGGATCATATTCGTAATAATACTATCCGGGAAAGTGAACTTCGTACGTTGAATGAACGGTATTTTCCTTCTTTCAATCCCCGGAATGAAGATATGTATATTACGCTGGCTACACGCAGAGACCAGGTTGACTATATTAATGAGAAGAAACTGGCGGAGCTGCCCGGTGAAGACTTTATTTCCGAAGGCAGAATAGAAGGTGAGTTTCCTGAGTCGTCTTTACCTACTCAATTAAAATTAGCGATTAAGGAACAGGCCCAGGTCATTTTTATTGATAATGATTCGGAACGGAGGTGGGTAAATGGTACCATAGGAATGATTTCGGGTATTGATGAGGAGGGGTATGTTTTTGTATTACTGGAAGATGGACGTGAATATCTGGTAGAATATACATCCTGGCGAAACTATCGCTATAAATATAATGAGAAAGAAAAACGGATAGAAGAAGAGATTATCGGCACGTTTACGCAATTACCTATCCGTTTGGCCTGGGCTATTACTGTACATAAATCCCAGGGGTTGACTTTTAGCCGTGTGGTGGTTGATTTAACCGGCGGAGTTTTTGCCGGTGGACAAACCTATGTGGCATTGAGCCGGTGTACGTCTCTGGAAGGATTGGTATTAAGCGGAAAAATTTCTCCACGGGATGTTTTTGTACGAAAAGAGATTGTTGAATTTGCCAGAATATTCAATAACCGGCAATTAATAGAAAAGAGCCTGAAGGAGAGTGAAGCTGAACTATTATATGTAAATGCTATTAAGCAGTTTGATAAGGGTGATATTTCGGATGCTGTTGAATCTTTTGCAAAAGCAATCGGTAAACGGAATGAGTTGGGGAATCCTTTAAATCGCCGTTTATTACGTTTTAAACTGCAACGTTTGCGCACGCAGGAAGACCAGATTAAAAAATTAAAAACGGAACTTCGTCAACAGCAGGCTGTTTTAAAAGAATATGCCCGGGAGTATTATCTGATGGGAAATGAATGTATTACCAAAGCCCGCGATTCGCATGCTGCTATCCGTAATTTTGACAAGGCTTTAAAAATGAATCCGCTTTTTGTCGATGCCTGGATTCGTAAAGGAGTGACCTTGTTGGATATGGATGAATTATATGATGCACATGTTTGTTTGAATGAAGCAGTCCATCTAAGTCCTCTCTCTTTTAAGGCCCGTTATAACCGCGGAAAATGCCACTTAAAACTAAATAACTATGAGGAGGCTCTTACCGATCTGTTAAAAGCAGTCTCCATAAAAAATACATATCCTCCGGCACACGATTATCTGGCAGAAGCCTATCAGAAATTGGGAAATGAAGAGGAAGCCGAACGTCATCGCGATATTGCGGATGAATTACGGAATAAATAAGGAGCTGCCCGTTTAGACAGCTCCTTTTGGAAGATTAATAGACCCAATTACTCCAGGGCAGCACTACCAGCTGTTGAAGGCCAATATGGGTTTTGATACAGATAGGTATTAGTTGCATCCTGTGTGGGGGAAGCTAATACCAAATCTTCATACGGGAATGGTTCCAGATAATAGGCTTTACTCCATTGGTAACCATCCCATAATTGGTTATTCTCACGGGTTACACGGTAGGGGCGTAAATATTTACTATCGGTACGGCTGGATACATTTGGGGTTCCGTCTGCTGAGCCAGTCTCGACCAGTAAAAATTTACCATTATCATCGTAGTAATAATCGTATGTATAGATATGATCCCAAAGACTGATACCTTCCGGAATGTAGCGACCCATATTTTCTTCAAATAGAGCATCATATGATCTCCAGCGTAACAGGTCCATTTTCCGGAATCCTTCTCCGATAAATTCACAACGTCTTTCACGACGGATATTATATAATGTAGCGTCTATTAAGTTATTGCCGGAATATTTTGCCCAGTCCGGTTCTTTTGATAAATCTGTGGCTTGAATGGTTTTGGTAAAATCAGTATCAACATCTGCTCTTTCCCGGAGCGCTTTCCAGTATTGCTGTGCTTTTGCATCCAGATTGCCGTTTAACAGGTAAGAAGCTTCAATATAATTCAGATAGGCTTCTGCTGCCCGGAACATTACATATGCATTCGTTCCCATATTTCCGGCTATACTCATAGAATAATCATAGGTGAAATGTTTCCGGATACGGAAGCCTGTACGGTCTCTTTCTGCTGCAACATCCTTTATGATATAGGGTGCGGCAAAATAAATAGCTGTATTGTCTTTGTTGTCTATTAAATCAGATTCACCAAAGACAAATAGTTGTAAACGTCCGTCACGGTTCGTTTTTTGTTCATCTATAGTCTGGTCACCCTGATAGTCGGAACTTGCATAAATAGGAAGTCCGTTTTTTAAGAGAAAAGCATCAATAGCACTTTTTGTTGCTCCGGTATTACCTCCTCTATAAATATAACAGTTCCAGGAATGCCGTATAGCCTGTGAAGCACTATATTCTCTCCAGAGAATAACTTCATCAAGGCTACTTGGATCTGGCATACCAAACATTTCGAAGCATGGATTCCACCCATAGATTTGATTAATAGCCGGATTCAGTACTTTACTATTGGTAACCAAATCTGCTTTATCAGCGACCTGAGAGGCTGCACCCATAGCCTGAGTCAGGAAAAATTGTATTTCTCCGTCAATATTAAATGTTTTACCCTGATTGTAAGGCATAGAGGCTCCCGGCCATCCTTCTTCTCCCGGGACACGTGGAGTTCCTTTGTGATATTTCTCAAAGGTAGCTTCAAATAAAGCAATCCGGGATTTTAATAAAAGAGCTGTTTCAAGGCTGATACGTTGTTTTCTAACTGCTTTTCCTTCCTGTAAAAGTTGGATAGCCTGGTCTAAGTCCGATAAAATAAAACGTACTACTTCATTGCGGGGAGCCCGTTGACTGGTCTCAATCAGAATCGTTTCATCATCGGGTAGTAATTCTGTGACAATAGGTAAATCCCCAAATTTCATTAACAGGTCAAAATAAGCATAGGCTCTTAATACATACACTTCACCAATGTATTGTTTTATTGTCGTTTCTGCACCTGTAATAGAGCCGCTCTCGTATTTAGGCAGAACTTTATCCAGAAAGAAATTCATAGCCCGGATATTTTCATACTTGTATATTTTGTTATCACTGGAAAGTGAACTTGGTACATATTTATTCCCTTTGGTAAACAGTTCTGTATTTCCATCTCCTACAAGCATATTATCTGTATTCTCATCATATTCAATGGGACCGGAATTGTATCCATTATGAGTTGTTTTGAAAATTTTATTGTAATACTTTAAAGCATATCCTCCTAACTCTTCCGCATCATTGAAATAAAGTTCCGGAGTGATATCGGATAGAGGTTCCCGGTCCAGAAAATCATTACAGGATAGTATTCCGGATGTAAAGAATAAAATC
>JAJBTP010000030.1 GCA_020860805.1 Tannerellaceae bacterium
AAACAGACACTTAATACTGGAAATAAAAGTTTTATTAGAATCCACACAACTCTCTGTACAGGAAATTGCACACCGGCTGAACTTTCCGGATCAATCCTATTTAGGTTGTTATTTTAAACGGTATACCGGTAAATCTCCTTCCGAGTACCGTAATTTACTGGATAATTACCGTTTCATACCGAAACCTGCCGAAAAAGGATTTGTTGATTATTATACATACTTTTGATCTAAATAAGTTTTAAACATATGGAGATAAAACCAAATAAAAATTACACACTTATTACATTCACAATTTGTCTGGGTTCTTCGCTGGTTCCGTTAATGGGCTCCTCGTTAAACCTGGCACTTCCTCACCTGAACCATGAACTGGGACTTAATGCTGTATCTTCAGGATGGGTACAGACTATTTATCTTTTATCGACTGCCATCTTCCAGATTCCCTGTGCACGCCTGGGAGATATGTTCGGACGTAAAAAGATTTTTATAATGGGGGTATGTATTTTTTTATTGTCAGCTTTATTATGTGGTTTTTCTACTTCCGGTATCACACTTATTTCATATCGCTTTCTGATGGGGATAGGTAGTGCAATGATGTTTGGTAGCAGTATTGCGATTCTTACAGCATCCGTTCCGGCTGAAATACGAGGTAAAATATTAGGTATTAACACAGCTGTTGTTTATTTCTCGTTAGCTGCCGGTCCTTTGCTGGGTGGGTTACTAACCCAACATATTGGTTGGCATAGTATCTTTTTTACGGCTGCTTTTATCAGTCTTTTGGTTATAGCCGGTGCATTTTTATTTATCAAAGAAGACTGGAAATCACAACAGTCGCAAACATTCGACTTTTGGGGCTCACTTTTATATGCAGCAGGTTTATCAACCCTGATATACGGATTTTCCGGATTACCTCACTGGCATGGGTTTGCTATTATTGCGGGAGGCTCCGGGTTACTGTATCTATTTTCTCTTTATGAGAAAAAACAAATCCAGCCGGTTTTTAATATTCATTTGTTTCTGGAAAACCGGGTATTCCGGATGTCATCTTTATCAGCCCTGATTAATTATTCAGCAACTTTTGCGATAGCTTTTATGATGAGTCTATATTTACAATATATCCGGGGGTTATCTCCTCAGGACGCCGGTCTGGTACTGATCATGCAATCTGTGGTTCAGGCGCTTGTATCTCTTAAATCCGGTAGTTTATCCGATAGGAAATCGCCTGTTTTTTTAGCCACTCTCGGTATGGGAATCATTTTTGTTAGTCTGGTTGGATTCTGCTTCCTGACAGAGACTACCAGTTTTATTTTTATCGGGTTTATCTTTATCATGCTGGGATTTGGGTTCGGCATTTTTTCTTCTCCGAATATGAACATTATTATGGGTTCTGTAAATAAACAAAATTATAGTATGGCATCAGCCACCACCGGAACCATGCGTCTGACGGGGCAGGCATTTAGTATGGGTATTGCTATGATGGCTATTTCAGTAACTGTAGGTAGCGTAGAACTCACTCCGGATATACATACCGGGTTGATGAAAGCTGTACGGATTACTTTTATAGCCTGTTCGCTTTTATGTTTACTGGGGGTTTATACATCTTCTGTAAGAAACCGGTGACCTTACTCCTCACTTTTTAGTCTGTTTCCGGATTTATAATTATGCCCAGCACTATAAAAGCTCCTATGGCAAAAGAAATACATAAAAACGGATTTACCATAAAAAACAATGCCCGGAATAAAAATTACCCCGGGACATTGTTATGTATAATAAAAGATGGGTTGTTGTTTTAATTTTGATAGATTATTGTCTCCCTCCTTTCTCTTCGTTTTTTACTTTGTATTATTAGTAATACGAATTGTGTATCATCCAGGTCCTCAACACGGGGCACAGAGTTTTTTCATAACTGAAAATAACCTCTGCACCTTGCGTTCCCGTGTTAATTCTTTTTTGCCTTATAAAGACTGGCTGGCACATCCGTTTTATATTATTCAATTCCTGTGCCAGCATTATTTATCACCTACATAAAACAGCCAAATATTTGCTAATAAGATATATGCAAACACATCATGGTATACATTTCCATAGACAGATGTGTGGATGTGTGGAAAAATTCCATACCCTGTTATGTAGAAATGAATCCACAGATATTTAGTACATTTGTAATCTATAACACTCAACTCCTATGTTACAAACTGTAGAAAGCAAAATACGACTGAAAGCTATACTTATTTATATTATAGTAGCAGCATTCTGTTGTGAGATGGTTTTCTATACCTATCACTTACGGGATTCCATTGATAGTTATAAAAATAATATTGAGGAGCATAATACGGAAATTGCACAGACCGACAGCCTGATTCAGTTCATAAACAAAACACAACAGGAAGCGAACCAGTATGTACTGACCCGCCGTACGGCTCACCTCCGGCAGTTTCATGAGAATCTTTCTATTATTGAATTCCATCTGGATTCTTTACAACAGCAGGAGATAGTCCCTTTCTTAAGTGAATTAATGGAGGAAACCAACTTACTACTACGCGAAAAAGGGGATATTATCCGCCGTTTAAACCGGCAGTTTATCATACAAAACACTTCTGATAATACGATTAATGAACTATTAAGTGCTTATGAACCGGTTCAGCAAACCGACTCTATTATTATCAGTTCTGTTCAACAGGACACTACTTATCATGTTCCTTTAGCACCCAAAAGAAACATTTTCCAACGGATTTTTTCTTCCAAAGAGCAGGAGACTGACACGATCTTTTCTATCTCCACTATACGAACAGACACTGTAGTGATTGTAAACCAGTCTGATACGATACCTATGTTATCGGAAATAAGTACATATACAGAGCAGATAAAGGATGACTATAAAGCTCGTATTAACTCTATACAGGCAGAGGTAAACCGGTTATTAATGGCAGATCAGGAAATTTCAATCCGTATTTCTTCTATCCTGATTAATCTGTATAGTAATTCTATCCGGAACATTCTGGGAAAAGTATATGAGCAAGAAGAAGAAATCCGAAGAACCAATTCGCTGTCTCTTCTTACCGGAGGAATAGCTTTAGCTTTAATCCTGCTGTTCATTCTACTTATATTCAGCGACGTCAGTAAAAGTTTACGAAACAGGCAAAAGCTGGAAGAAGCGAACAGAGTTATCCGCCAGACTATGGATAGCCGTCATAAATTACTGCTTTCTGTTTCACACGATATAAAAACACCTTTAAACTCAATTTTGGGATATCTGGATATAGCTCAAAAACCCGGTAGGCTTTCATCTCAGGAGATCTCGACCATGAAAAGTGCCGGAAATTATATCCTGACGCTACTTACTAATTTGTTAGAATACTCAGGCCTGGAACAGGGAATGATGCATCCCTCTCCCATCCGGTTTAATTTATATGATGTATGTAAAGAAACAGTAGATATTTGCTCTTCTCTTGCCCAAAAGAAAGGCCTGAATCTGATTTACAATTTACCGGAAAACAAAGAAATTTACCTGATTGCTGATGCAATCAAAATTCGTCAGATAGTTGTAAATATTTTATCCAATGCTATCAAATACACAAACGAGGGAAATGTTATTCTCAATGTAACTTATGAGGCCGGTCGGATTGCCTTTACTATAGAAGATTCCGGTATGGGTATGGATAAAACAGAAATAGAAAAACTATTTCAGCCGTTTACCCGTATGGATAGTCATCAAAAAATGGCCGAAGGAACAGGTATAGGTATGTATGTAGTAAAAGGATTGACTGAACTACTAAACGGTACTATTCGGGTTGAATCTGTGAAAGAAAAGGGGACCACCATTACAGTTTCTATCCCTGTTACGGAAAGTGAGAAAATAGTACCCCAGGAAAATACTTCCAAAAGAATTCTTTTAATAGACGATAATCCATCTTTTTTGCTTCTCCTGAAAGAAATGATAAACCAGACGGGACATCAACCGGATGTATGCCATACACCGGAAGAGTTCAAAGAAAAGATACAAGCCAAAACTGATTATGATATGGTAATTACCGATATGGATATGGGTAATTTTTCCGGCATGAATGTATTAAAGTTGGTTCGTAATATAAACCCGGATATTCCGGTCATAATTATGACCGGTGATAATAGGTTTGACTATACGAAAGCTATAGAAGCTGGATTTACGAATCATTTCTCCAAACCCGTGTCACTCCTCACCTTAATACAAATTCTGGGAGGTGAAATAACGACCTCCACAAACGAATTTGAATTATTAGAGGAGATGTTTGGAAATGATCGGGAAACAATCCGTGAAATACTGGAAACATTTATATCTTCTTCTTTTTTACATATCGACAATCTACTGATGGCTATGGAAAATAATGATTTTACCAAAGCGCAGAAAATATGTCATACGATGCTTCCTATGTGTATGCAACTTAATTGCCAGGAACTGACCGGAATTTTAAAGCAGATTGACGGCTGGCGCAACAGAGAAGAAGAATATCCGGACTGGAAACAGGAAATCAAAAAAATAATTCCTCTAACCGGCACACTTATAGAAAGAATTCAGACTAATTATCCGGATGTATCATCTTCATTATCTTAATTCAATTTCTATACTAAGTAAACCTACTTCAGGGCATTCCCTTGGAATACTATAAATTATTAATTATATTTAACCCAACACAATCAAAATCTTATACTATGTCACAATCACTATCCTTACTGTATATCCATATTGTTTTTCCTATCGAAAATCCATTCATACGAATACAGGCAAAAGATGCGGATATCCTTTATCATTATATAGGAAATGTACTTAAAAAGCATGACTCTCTGCCGGTTTGTATAGGAGGAATGTCTGACCATATTCATATTTTATTTGTTCTTACCCAAAGCATGGCATTAACTGACCTTAGTACGGGAAATCAAACGTTGCAGTAGCATATGGTTAAAAGAAAAAGCATTTTATTATCAGGACTTCAAATGGCAGGAAGGGGTATAGTGCTTTTTCCGTAGGGGTTTCCGGTTATAAAAAACAATCGCCTACATAGAAAAGCAAAAGATATACCATAAAAAGAAGACTTACCAGGAAGAATATAT
>JAJBTP010000595.1 GCA_020860805.1 Tannerellaceae bacterium
ATTGTCAACAGCCCGGACACTTTTGACAATTTGTTAACTTTTCGACTCTTATCCTTATAAAAATACTTAAAAACCGGGAAAGAACTAACAACCGGATCTGTTGTCAGCCGATGAATTACTTTATGATATATGTTTGCGGACAGATATTTTTTTAATACAAACTTTTTAAAACAGTTTTAAACAATGAGAAACAAACTTATGATTTTAATTTTACTATTTAAACTCTTAAGTAGGTAACAGCCAAACCAATGGAGATCCACTCTTTCAGCTTCCACCCTCGCCGGATGCAGCAGGTTTGGGGAAATATGGCCAATATCCGGTAGCCCTCTATAATGGCCTGGTACAAATTGACATCCCGGTTCACACGATCGAACTCCCACAGATGAGCGTTCCTGTCTCGATCTCCTACCATCCTTCGGGTATCAAAGTAAACGAAATATCCAGTGTTGTTGGATTGGGTTGGTCTTTAAACGCCGGTGGTGTTATTACACGGTTGGTAAGGGGAGCTCCCGACCTTAAATTTGGAAAAACAGGCACAAACTTAAATGTTGATTTCATCCATAGTTTAGGGAGTGACGGCACGAATGAAAGTAGTAAAGTAACTCACTTATGGAACGCCTACAATGGGGAACGAATAGGTAGTTATGATTCTGAATCGGATATTTATTATTACAATGTATGCGGTCTAAACGGAAGTTTCAGATTTGATACCCAGGGTAATTTGGTGCAAATTCCTTTATCCAATAACCGGATTGAATATAATACCGATAGGGATATGTTCCTGATAACAGGAACAGACGGCACTACTTATACATTTCTGGACAAGGAAACGGCTAATAGAATAGGAGGTGGTATTTATACAACCAGTTGGTATCTGACGCAAATCAAAACAACTTGATAACCGCACAGTTGATTTTGACTATACAATTGATAAAACACATTATGAGGAGTATTATGAAGGTACCTCTTTAACATGCCAACGTACAACCGGAGGGACAAAAAAACTGGACTATATAAAAACAAGAGTGTATTCAGACAACACTCTGATCCTGAAATCCATTACTTTTCCGGATGGTTCCCTTACGTTTAATTATAACGGAGATAGAGCAGACCGCCGTAAATACCGCCTGACCAGTATTGCACTTAGAAATAAGTCCGAACTTCTTAGAACGTTTTATCTGGGGTATAGTTATTTTAGCAATACGGGAATAGTCCAATCAGGACAAACCGGACCAGCAGGCAATTACTCCGAAAATTACACACTTAGGTTAAAGCTTGATTATGTTTCCACGATAGAATCAACTACTGGTAAGGAAATTAAGTATAATTTTGATTATTATACCACCAAATTACTACCTCCTTACTATGATGTTATTTCTCCTTATAACAGCTATTATTCACAGGATTATTGGGGTTATTACAATGGAGCAAGTAATAGTTATCTGCTTACTTATTACAATGCCCCCAATCTTACACTAACGAATTATCCCGAGGCCAAACGGGATGTAAATATTCAATATGCACAGGCATGTGTATTAAATAAAATCACTTATCCTACCGGTGGACATACTGTGTTTGAATATGAATCAAACCGCAATTACCAGGACAAAGAAGTAGGCGGATTACGAATCAAAAACATAGTATCCTACGATGACCCGGATACTGCTCCGGTAGTAAAAAGCTACGAGTATGGAGGGGTCCGGGAAAATACGACGGCTTATGTAGGAGAAGGAAAAGGCACATCTTATACACAGGGAAAGATTGAAGGCTCACAAGTCACCATCTACGACCATTACCTGTCTGAGCCGGTTATCCCTCTTTCGTTTAGAGGCGGCAGTAGTGTCTTTTATCAAAAAGTAACAGAGTTTGAAGGGTGTCCTGATGCCAGCAATGGAAAAACCGAATACTCATTTTATTATCAGGGAAGAGATGCTAATACTATTATGATAGGACATTGTAACCTGCCTTCTATTACGGCTGGAACTTTCCATCCTTATCTCGGAACTTTTTATGAAGATGGTAGTTGGTCGCGTGATTTTCCTACCCGAACCGATATCTATAAAAAAGAAGGGAATGAATTCTCATTAGTTAAAAGAACAGAATATGAATATAGAATTCTCGATTCAAAAAATGTAAAAGTAGGCTTCCGGGCATTTGCCTATTTCGACACCACCCAGCTTAATTTACCTTATCCTTTTAACGCAGGTACTAAACGCTCCAAAGAGTTATTTCAATATGGAGATGTACACGTACAAACCGGCCTGGTAAAACTGTCGGAAGTAAAAGAAACCCTATATACAGAAAAAGATAGTATAGTGGATACAACTACTTATTTTTATAACAATATGCGGAATCAGTATGAAGTATCGGCCATTCATAAAAAAAGAAGTGATGGTTCCCTACAGAAAACATCTTTTCTATACCCCAATGACCTGAAATCGACCCAGGCAATTTATCAGGAGATGGCCCAGGAAAACAGAATTTCTCCGGTTATTATTCAAACCGATTCATTAGATAATCAATTTTTAGAATCTATAGAAACAGCGTACAAAAGATTTTCACCTACCCTGATTGCTCCCGCTACTGAAAATATAAAACGAGGAAATAACCCTGCAGAAACAGAGACCAGCTATAATCGGTACGATGAAACAGCTAATATTATGGAAATAACACAAAGAAATGATGTAAATCAAACCATTATCTGGGGATATAATAAAAACTCTTCCGGTAGCCGTTTTTGAGAATATGTCCTATTTGGAAGTCAATAACAACCAGAATCTGATGGGGTACATAAATCAACTTCAAAATTTCACAGTTTTAAGCGCGGCAAACAATCGTGAAAGTCTGAAAGCCATCAATAAAGGCATTCGTTCTAATCTCCCGACAGGTAAAAGTCACCACCTATACCTATCAACCATTAGTAGGAATAACTTCCCAAACCGATAGCCAGGGTTTCAGTATATATTATGAATATGACAATCTGGGCCGGTTAAAAGAAAGCTACGTCATGGAAGGTAGTACTAAAAAAACCTTCAAAGCTATGAATACAACTATCACAATTAAAAAATTAGTCTTATGAAAACATATATATATATATATATATTATTTTAATCTTTATGCTGTGCATCCAAAGTCATATACAGGCACAGTACTCTATAAACAGCGCTATAGAAATAAAATCTCCCTTTGAATCCTTCACTTATTCGGATACCAGAAATACAGCCAGTGGAGGCTACTCAAACCAATACGGTTATTATAATACAAATGAAGTATTTTATAAATTAACACTTTCTAAACCTATGGTTATTACCATAACAAACTGTGGGTCTGCATTAGCAGACACATATATCATGTTATTTAAGTTGAGTGCTCAACAAATACCAACAGTATTCTCTTCCAGCGGTTCTTCAACAATTTGTAGTAGTAAAACAAATGGTTCTATCACTCAAACGTTGGAACCCGGAACCTATTGGATATGTTGCAAAGGAAAAAGCCAGAATGGTTCCATAACAACAAATGTTGAGGGAATATCAAAATTAGAAAATCCAGAACTACACGACCTGGGAACAAAAAGTGAGGCATTCACTTATACGCATCGTGCCAATACAGTTGTGGGAGCTAATAAAAATCCTGTCACTTCAATGAATGATGTGTATTATAAGTTTAGAATTGCCAAAAGAATGAAGATTACAGTAACTCATAAAGGCACCTCCCTTCGGTGTACTGTTATAAGCTTACTGGGGCCAGATGACAAAGTCCGTTTTTTACAGATACCGGAGGATGTAAAACACCAAATGAACCGATAGAACATGAAATTTTTGAATTTGAAGATTTAACCCAGTATACCACATATTATATTGTTTCATCAGGAATGGTTGAGAATGGTGATATTATTACTACCATTACAGGCGAACCTTTCTTCTGGCTTAATCTCGGAGAAAAAAGTAATACTTTTTCCTATACCCATACAGCAGATACAAAGTGGGGTGAAAAACAGTGGAATGTAAATCCTTATAATGATATGTTTTATGAACTTACAACAACTAAAGAAGCTGATTTTTATTTATCCCATAAAGATTCCGAACTTGAGTCTACTTATCTTACACTTGTAAACGCAAAGGATGAATCTATTGTATGGAGTGCATCCAATAATAGTAAGAAACCTACTGAACTAACCGTTAGAAATGTCCCTCCGGGTACCTATTATGTGATTTCTGAAGGAAAGGAAGGAAACGGTGTTATTACGACTCATATAGACGTCGAGGTGGATTCGGATATTAAAAATAATTACGTTCGTACAAAAACGTATACCTATCAGCCGGACAACGAATATCTGGATACGTACCACTATTATAACGGCCTCGGCTATCCGGTACAAATTCTGCAAAAAAGAGTGACCCCTGCTAAAAAAGATCTGGCCTTCCTTAAAGAATATGATAAATTCGGCCGTGAATCCAGAAGCTGGTACCAGGACTATCAGGCAGTGAAGGTGCCCACAAAAGTTTCAGAACTATCAAAAACAGTGCTATCTCGACAGCTATGAATAACGACGAATCGCCTTACTTTACATCCGTATACGAAGATTCACCCCTAAACCGGGTAACAGAACAATACGGTCCCGGAAAAGAGTGGCACGACAACGGGCAGGGAATAAAAACTGAATTTCTGTCCAATACGGCCGGTTTACCCTGCCGGCTTTATAAAGTAAATGACGGTACAAATGCGCTAAGTATCACCCAATCAGGTAATTATGCGAATGGAGAATTATTTATAACCAAAGCATCAGACGAAGAAGGAAAGAATATCACCTATGAGTTTACTAATAAGGCAGGGCAGGTAATGCTTACCCGCCGGATGGAAGGGAGCACTTCACTGGATACCTATTATATATACGATAGTTTTGGCAACCTGCGGGTGGTGCTTCCTCCACTGGCCAGTGAGGTACTTACCGGAACGGCCGCCTGGACGGAAACCCATACAACAGTCATGCAATATGCTTTCCTTTATAAATATGATCACAGGAACCGCTGCATTGCCAAAAAACTACCCGGAGCAGACTGGATATACTATATCTATGACAAAG
>JAJBTP010000444.1 GCA_020860805.1 Tannerellaceae bacterium
AGTGTATATAGAGTAGAATAAAAAAAGAGCTGTTTTAAAACAGCTCTTTTTTTATATATAAACATTGTATGTTTCAGATTAAGCAGATCCTGCAGCACTGGCAGAATAACTGATTTTAAGTGCCCACGCTTCACGTAAGGCTTGCTTAATATCCGTAATTATACCCATTTTAGTCTCTTTATCCGCTTTAATAGATACAGTCATAAATGGCTGATCTTCTTCTTTTAATGCCGATTTTTCCTGAGCGATGTATGTTTCAATCTCAGCAACTTCAGCGAACTGATCATTTAACTGAATACGAGTTTCGGGACCCATTTTTGCTCTCAAATCCTGAATAGGTGGTCCTACATAAATGAAAGTAACCAATGATTTTTTCTCCAGTTTTTGAAGCTCTGTAGCTTGTGGAGATTTGAAAACCACTTTTAATGTTACTTCACGCATAGTAGTTACCATCATGATAAAGAATAGAAAAGCAAATACCAAGTCAGGTAAAGATGATGTATTTAATTCGGGCATTTCACGTCCGCCCGCTTTACTAAACTTTCCCATGACTATTTTCCTCCATAATTTTTAGGTTCTGCTTCTGATATCTTTTGAGGATATACTTTAATTACAGCCTGTTGTTGATCTTCGGGCAATTCAAAGAATGGCTTATTGAATTTCTTTTGTGAAACATCGTTTCTTAATTCAGTGTAAGCTTTTGCCAACTCATTTTGAACGTTAATATAAGCCTGATATTCTGTACCCCGGTCATTCATTAATGAGATTACGTGATTTTTAGTAACCATCATTTTTCCGAAATATGGAATATCTTCTTCAACTCTTTCCGGTTTGTCCTCTGCATTATAAGGGTTTTCGATAAATTCTTTAACCCTTTCTTTCAGTTGGCTTAATTCAACATATTCTCCATTACATAAAATCTGATTGTTCGTATTAATCAAAACAACCATGATATTTCGTTTTTTGATATCGACAGGAGGAGTCTCTCCCTGAATGGGCGGTGGCAAGCGTCTTGCAAGTCCCTTGTCGGTATCCATTGAAGTCGTAATAAGGAAAAATATAAGCAACATGAAAGCGATATCGGCAGACGAAGAACCATTAATACCCGGTGTCTTTCTTTTTCCCATATCTTTCTTGCTTTATTGAATTACCGATTTACTAATTTCTTTACATTTCCTGCAATTGCAGCCAGAATAATTAAACCAATCAGGATATAAGTAGTATAGATCCACATATCAGTGATTTTTAACCATTCAGGTGTATTGTATTGAGCAGAATCTGCATTAATACTTTCGAGAAGAGTTCCATCTCCTATTGCATAGGATATTCCCAGTATCAGTCCAAAACCAATGATTGCAGCAATTGATATAATCGCTGATTTTGGATTTGTACTAAATAATGTAATAAATTGCCAGAGGCCAAATCCGATTGTACACAGAGTTGTAAGACCGAAAATAACAAAAGTCCAATTTAAAAGCAAATTGGTGTTAACCGGCTCTTTCATCTCTGCAGAAGGATCTACTACCCCTCCTACATAGAACATAACCAGTACAATAACACTAATGATCGCAGAGATCAATAATGTCCAACTGGATATTTTTCTTATTTTAGTAACTGCCATACCAATTGTTATTTTTTATATTTAAGGTTGTATTTTATAACTAAGTCGATTAAGCTGATAGAAGCATCTTCCATTTGGTTCAAAAGAGCTTCCAGTTTACTTAATAAATAGTTATAGAAAATCTGAAGGATAAGCGCTACTACAAGACCACCTACTGTTGTGATCAAAGCCACTTTCATACCTCCGGCAACAACTGTCGGACTGATATCCCCAACCTGTTCGATTTTATCGAATGCCATAATCATACCGATTACTGTACCTAAGAATCCTAAAGAAGGAGCCATAGCAATAAACAAAGTAATCCATGAAAGATTCTTTTCTAATAAACCACCTTGTACACCACCGTAAGAAATGATAGATTTTTCAACTACATCGATACCTTGATCGATTCTCATAAGGCCTTGGCAAGCAATAGAAGCGATAGGGCCTCTAGTGTCACGAGCAATAGCTTTAGCACCTTCTACATCTCCTTTATCTAAAGCATCTTCTATGCCTTTCAATAATTTGTCAGTATTAGTTTCAGCCAGATTCAGGTAAATGATTCTTTCAAGACAGAAAGCAAGACCTAAAATCAATGCGATTGCTACGTACCTCATAAAGTCAGCACCACCTTCTATGAATTTTGTTGTTAATGCGTGATGTACACCACCTGCAATCACCTGGTCAGCCTCCTGAGCGAATGCTACAGTAGAAGTTCCAAGGGCGCACAAACCCAAGAATGCCTTTGCAAATAACTTTTTCATTGTGTGTTTAATTTTTAAGATTAATAATTCTTATTTGTTTTATTTTTTTATTGTTAATAATTCATGGTACTGTTTTACGCGGAGAGAGCGGGATTCGAACCCGCGATACGCTTTAGGCGTATACACGCTTTCCGGGCGTGCCTCTTCAACCACTCGAGCATCTCTCCAGACTTTCAGCTTCGTCTCCTATAAAACGGGTGTAAAATACGAAAAAAAATCCCAATTGCAAATGTTTTAGTGCACAAATCTAAAGTTTTTACCTGATAAATACATCAAATATTAATTAGAAATTTCAGACTAACGCAAAATATATTCCTAAAATGCTTCTTTAACTGATTGGGAAAAGCTTTAGAGCATTCTCTGTTGTTATTTCTGCTACTTTACAAACATCGACATTGAATGTTTCAGCCAGCTTCTGGGCCGTGTTCCATAAGTAGGCAGGTTCATTTCTTTTTCCCCGGTAAGGAACAGGAGACAGATAGGGAGCATCCGTCTCTAAAACTAATTTATCAAGTGTCGTATTTTGTAAAACATTAGTCAAATTTGAATTTTTAAACGTAATTACTCCATTTATACCTAATGCAAAATTTTTCAATTTTAAAGTTTCTGCTAATTCTTCCTGAGTTCCGGAAAAACTATGAAGAACACCTTTAAGATTATCGGCTCCCACTTTATAAATACTCTCAATCACTTCCGGAAAAGCATTTCTAGTATGAATAGAAACAGGTAGTCCTAAATCTTTGCTCCATTTCAACTGTTCTTCAAAGACCTCGATTTGTTCTTTTTTATACGTTGTATCCCAGTACAGGTCAATACCTATTTCTCCTATCCCATATATTTTATATTTATCAAGATAGGACTCAATTATTTTCAAATCTTTAGAATAAGATCTTCCAACACTGGTTGGATGAAGTCCTACCAAAGGATATAAATAACCGATGTATTGTTCAGACAGTTTAAATAAACCTTCAATTGTTTCCGTATCAACATTCGGTAGAATAATTTTCCCGATATTCTTTTCTTTTGCATTCAGGAGAACCTGTTGCTGGTCTGCAGCAAACTCATCCAGGTATAAGTGACTGTGTGTATCAATTAAATACATATGTTATGATTCTCTAAACATTAAACGGTTACTTACTTCCTGCAAAACTGCTAATCGTTCTTCCGGTACTTGTAATGAAGAAATTAAATCCTGTGCTTTTTTATAAAAATATTCAGCTTTTTCTTCGCAAATGGCTTTTACCTGTAGCTGATCATAAATACGTTTGAAAGCTTTAATTTTTTCTGCCGGGTCAAACTCTTTTTGTTCAATCCATTTTTCCAGTACAGTACGTTGTTCCGGTGTTGCATTTTGGAAAGCCTGTATTAATAAGTATGTTTTTTTGTTGCATAGAATATCTCCCCCTATATTTTTACCGAATGTAGCCGGGCCACCATAGGTATCTAACAAGTCATCTTTTAATTGAAAAGCAAGTCCTATATTAATCCCATATTGATATAGTATATCCGCCTGTTGCTCATTAGCTCCTCCGGCCAATGCTCCTATTTTTAACCCGGTTGCTAACAGAACAGCTGTTTTCAGGCGAATCATTTCCAGATATTCATTTTCACTTACATTTGAGCGGGTTTCAAATTCCATATCAAATTGTTGTCCACCACATATCTCCAGTGCCATTTGTGAAAATAACCGGATAAACAAAGCTGCATATGGATGATCTACTTCAGTAATTAGTTTGTAAGAAACAATTAACATCGCATCTCCTGAAAGGATAGCAGTATTGTCATTCCACTTTTTATGAACTGTTGGTTGTTTTCTACGTATATCTGCATTATCCATCAGGTCATCATGAAGTAATGTAAAGTTGTGAAATACTTCGAGAGCCATAGCCGGTTGAATAGATAGGTCTATATTTTCCTTGAAAATATTACATCCAATCAGTGTTAATGCCGGTCTGATTCTTTTTCCTCCTAATGCCAGGATATATTCAATGGGGCTATATAAGCTTTTAGGAGAATATGGAAAAGTAAGATTTGAAACCTCATTTTCTACTCTATTCAATATTTCTTCAAACGTATACATTCCATCAATTTTTATACAAAGCTACAAAAAGGCTGTGAATGTACACAGCCTTTTTATGAGTATCACATTTTTCAGCTGAATTCAAATGTACCAGAGATCTTCAAAAAACATACCGGGTAAAATTATTCTCCCTCATTGAAGTCTGAAGACAATTGGTAAAGTATAACGAACCCGTACTGCTTTACCTCTTTGTTTACCTGGTTTCCATTTCGGCATGGTTCCAATTACCCGTAGTGCTTCTTTATCTAAAGAAGGGTCAAAACCACGAACAACTTCTGCATCAACCACACTACCATCCTGGTTAACAGTAAATGTACAAACAACCCGTCCCTGAATACCGTTTTCCTGTGCGATAACCGGATATTTAATAGAACGGCTGATGAATTTGAGCATTTCCGAATCACCTCCTGGGAACTCAGGCATTTCTTCTACGACTGTAAAAATGTGAGTAGAGGATTCTTCTTCTTCTTCAACTACTGCCGGTGGAACATATGTTTCAACCTGACCACTGCTTTGATCGTCTTCAGAAGATAAAATTTCAAGTTGTTCTACTTCAACATCATCTTCAACGATGTTCAATTCTTCCACTACAACCGGTGCAGGAGG
>JAJBTP010000503.1 GCA_020860805.1 Tannerellaceae bacterium
GTCGCGGGTTTGAGCCCCGTCTTCCGCTCTTACAAAGAAAGCCTTTATAAAAAGGCTTTCTTTTTTATATCCATATCTCCCCTCTTGAGCCGGGGGTATGTCATAACCGGAAGTGTCTTTTATAATTCCCCAAACAGTTTATTTTCAGATGAATAGGTATACACAATACAGTGCTTATAATATTTATTTTTATTTCGATTGTAACACACTCCTGAGCCCTCTCAAGAGGAGAAATATTTAAAAATCAAGTCTTTTTATTCCCCTTTGTTACTTTTTCAATTTACGGGAAAGAAAAAACCTATCAATTCAGAAACAAATATCCCGGAATCGCCAGAATATAGGCCATAGCAGTAGTCATATGATCGCCACCTGCTACCGGGATAAAGGTTACATCCCCTCCTACTTCTTCCTGCTGATCGGCAAATATCTTTGCATTCTGGTAATATACGGTTACATCTGATGTACCATGTAACATCGCTATATTACACTTATTCACCCAGTTAGGTATACTATTCTCTGCCAGGATAGTATTTACATACGCCAGATTGGGATCAATATCCAGGTTAAGCCTGAAATTCTCTGTAAACAACTCAGCCGGGGTATCTGGCAGATATTGGTCCGGGTCAGGATAAGTAACACCATCCAGAAGAGTAAAAGCCTCCGACGCATAAGGTTCCTGCAACAAGTCTGCCAATACAATCTCGTCATATCCGTTAGCTTTATAACCACACATTACATACATATACAGGTAAGGCAACGGCAGGCTGTCTGCATTTCGGGCAGCATCTATCAGGTACTTCAGGTTTGCCGGAGTACCTCCGGTTACCAACACATCCACGGTTTCGTCATAAGCCGGGTCGGTTTCCATAGCATGTACAAACGCAAACGCTGCAAAAGCCCCCTGGGAATAACCACAAACAGAAATATCAGAACGGTACGGATACCCGTTTGCAGACAATACCAGTTTGGCAGCTTTCGTAAGGTCGTACGTAGCTTTGACCATGGCATCCCGTACGACATAAGGCATATAGGCTTTCTGAGAAGAATCTCCAAAGCCAGGATAATCCGGAATTAAAACCGCATAACCCGCAAACGCCTGTGAAACCCAGAAATTATAAAGGGCTGCAAAATCATCTGCGTTTACCAGGTCCGGGTCCTGAAACAAAACAGAAGGACACGCACTGTTTACAATAATAGTAGGCGGTGGAGTCACGACCAGCTTCACAGTAGGAGGAATAAGTAAATACTTAGGTACTAAAAGAACACCGGAAATACTAACATATTCATCCGGATAACCAGGATAACTGGGATTAGGGCTTTTTACGGAAACCTTGAACACATCTACACTCAGATAATCAGCTTCAGAATCGCCACTGCGCGTTACAATCTGTTCCGTAACAAAAGGAAAATCCACACCCGATGCCATCAGGTTACGTTCTATCTCCCGTAAATCGTCTAAAGAATAGGTAGCCAGTTTCACACTTTCCGGTTCTCCGGTGGTTTCCATTTCATTCCATGCATTAGGTTCTTCATGCGAACAGGCAGCAAAAAGGACTGCCAACAATACTAAAATCAAACTTTTGCTTTTCATAAACACATTTTTTATATAATAAATATTTACTTTACTTCTATCCGCCAGGGATAGAAATACACCGTGAATAAGTCTTTTAAATCCTAATAAAAAGGGTAAATACCATACATTTATGATAACGAACGAATTATATACACTTGCAAATATACAATTTAATTTAATTAAAAATACATTATTTAGTTAATTTATATTTACAAACAAAACCAGAAAAACGTAGCTTTTTATTTTTCCTTAAAATAGTTGCTACGTTCCTCTGGTTCTCCCGGATAGCCTGTATATACCCTATATTTACATACCAGGCTACTTCTTTTTTCTGAAATACAGGAAGATGGATACCAGGCATAACACCCCTCCTCCCAACAAATACAGGAAACGGATACCTGGCCGCCAGTTTCTGGTTCGTTCCTCGGATAGTGTCTCCTGTTGTATCTCTTCCTGTTGGCCTGCCAGATTCATCTGCACCGTATCTGATAAAAATGTGTAGGAATGTTGTTCTTTCTCCGCTGATTCCTGGGAAACCAGGCTCAGTTCTGCTTCTTTGTACTGCCGTCCTATACTGTCCGGAGCAGACCAGATGGTGAGTATTCCCTTCATTTCCCGCTGCCATACCTGCAGGAGTGTATCGGTTCGTAACCAATCCGTCCACCGGGCAGCTTCTCCCGATAGTTCCGACCAGGATTGGCGTACACTCTCCCCCTCTACTGACCGCCGGATTTTACAACCCGCAGACAGCAACAGGGAGAGATACAGTGTATAAACCAGACTTTTCCTCATGCCTGTGGCAAAACAAAAGATTCAAATTCAGGTATCACATCAAAGCAAGGGCATTCCTTTATCCGTTCCCAGGGGTCTACCTTGCCATTTCCATTCAGGTCAGGCGAAATATCCCGGTGGCCTATCACCTGTTTGATAGGATATTTCGCACACAATTCACGTACCAGTTGTGTTAAAGCTTCCCGTTGCTGAGGCGTACGGGTATCCGCTGCTTTACCGGCCACAGTGAGTCCGCCGATATAACAAATCCCCAGGCTACGGCTATTCCATCCGCTGGCATGCGGCCCCCACCATTTCGTCGGGACGCCCCTTCTCTACGCTCCCATCCGGCCGGATAACATAATGATACCCAATAGCCTGCCACCCGTTTTGCTGCCGGTGCATGCGGTCAATATCTGCCGCAGTCATATCCTGCCCTTCACGGCTGGCTGAGCAATGGATAATAAGCGTATCAATCGTTCTCATCTTTTTCTTTTTTTTCAATATCCAGTATGTCGGTTCTCTTTCCAAAAAAGGCCAGTATATTTACCTTTACTTTTCGCCCGTGGGAAGCAAAATAGTTCACGAAAATGCTCTCCAGCTCCACACCATAAATGACCAACAGGATAACCATCGGCAATAAATCAAAGCCAAACGGTTGTCCGAAAGCCTGTCCGAACGTATACGCCATCAACACCCAGATTACATAACTGCAAATCTTATCGAGTGTGCGGCGTACTGCCCGCGAACGTTTAATCGGTTCATTCCGGTAACGGGAAGCCGCAATTCCAAACTTCAAATCTCCCATAGTCAGGCAAAAAGCCAAAAGCAAAAGCCACCGGGCCCAATCAATAAATTCGACCAACCCCAACAGGAACTGGTCGGTGTACGTATGCTCCATTCCATTAAAATGTTTTAAAGGTTTTCGTCTTCTTTTTCCTTTCTCGCATGTGTCTCATTCAATCTCCTTTCTTTGTTAAATTGTTAAATGTAAATTGTTTAAACGGTACCGTACCCAGTTAATTAACTTCCTGCAATATTACAGGTTATCCTCTGCAGAATCTAACAAAACGGCCTGTTTGACCTGACATTCCGGAGTGTTGTCAGGAATTTCTTTTTCCCTATCCTCCCGGTCTTTCTGCAAACACTTTTCCAACTTTAGCAAACCCGCAGCCAGTTCCATCAGAATCTCTTCCAGTTTCCGGCAATTTTCTCCGGACTCCTCTTCCGGACGTTCCCTAACCCGATAGGCAACACACTCCACCAGCTCCAGAAAGCAATCTTTCAACAGCCTGGTCTGTTCATATAACTCCTCCATATTATTCTTTGAAATTTGTATGTATGATATAAAAGGGTACAATATTAAAACGCGAAAAACAGAAAAACGAATAAAAACCCACCAGAGTACTGACAACCGGATTCATTGTCAGAAGAAAAGCATAGACCCTGTTAAAATTGTGTTAAAAACAGCTTCTTTCTGACAACCGGATCCATTGTCAGCCGTTGTATTGATCTGCTTTGTAAGTTTGCATCATGATTGAGAAACAAACATTCAATAATAATTCAAACAGATAAAAAACAAAACATGTATTACACAGGAAAAAACATGGTAAAAGGACTGAACTGTGGTAGTCAAGAGATAAAATCCATCTACCACCAGAGTCAAAGAGTTTATCCGAACATTGTAGACCAGCAAACTGGTTTCGAGTACACGGATTGGGTATACAACCTACCGGAACGAACCCGAACAGCTACACCCTGGATACAGGATGTATATAGTGACGGCTCGTTAGGAAACAAAGTACTGGGAACTCCGCAAGAGCAGATAGAAATTGCTACCCGGGAAATCATTTACGGCACATGGGATTATACAATCAATACAGCCAATGCAAGCCGCACACGTACTGTAACTGAGCGTTTTCAGTTCAGCGACATCGCTAAAGACGAAAGCCGTACACCGGAAACAGAAAACGGAGCACGTAGCCAGGGAAGCTGGACCTATGACTGGATGAACAGTAAACGCAATGCAACTATTACCTATAAGTTCTCCGACGATACAAAAACAACAATATTGACCGAGAACGGAACAGTTAGTTACAATTTTACTATTACTCCGGCCAATACAACAGCCATATCAGCCGCAGGAGGCTCAAAAAGTATTAGTGCAACAGGTAGTATTGACAAAAAATGGAATAATACGATAATAGTCAGTACCACCGCCACGGTAACCAGACTGAATTTCTCGGGTACTACTCCGGCCGGCTTTACTATTTCTGGATTAAATGTAAATGCAGCCAACCGGGGAACGGTAGTAGGGGCTATATTAACAGCCAGTGTATACGGGGTGGCAACAGTAGATAACCGCATACTTAATTCTACAATTATCAATGTAGAACAAGCAGCAAATATAGGAATAATTTCTGGTTCGTTTTCATTTGCGTATGCAACAGTATTTATAGATGGTAAAGGAGGTACAGTAAATAACGATCTTCGAAACATTAATATCGTATGCAAATATAGCAATGGTTCTTCAAAAACGTTAACTAGTTCAGAATACAACTCTCTTTGTTCTATTACTGCCTATACTGACGTTTATTGGGCTAGTTGTGATGCAACATTTTCTACAATAACAGTTAGTGCAGGAACTAGTGACTATGCTGTACGGGGCGCAACCGCATATGTTAAAATTAGACCTAAAACTAAT
>JAJBTP010000176.1 GCA_020860805.1 Tannerellaceae bacterium
CTTTATTATATAACCATTCATCTGAATAATAGATTGTTTGTGGATTCATAAAAGATAGTTTTAGGTATGACACACCCCCGGCCCCTCTCAAGAGGGGAGATGGATACTTTATTTTCCACAATAAGATTTTTTTAATAAATCCCCTTAAATTACTCTGGGAATGGGAGGGTGTTCAGGGGGCTTCTGTGTTTTATTCTTAAGGAGGGTGCGGGGTGTTTCTGGTTTTGCGGGCTTTTATGACGGCTGATTCCTGGTCGATGAGATGATTGAGGTGAACAATGCAGTCTGTCAGACCCCGGCTGGAATGGATCACTATATAGGCATTGATGAATTTTACCAACGCTTTATATGCGTTATCTACTTCTTTGCGTTTCTCCTGAGACTTTCCACTTTCCAGGTATGCAATTTCATTCTGGCGGATAGCAATCTTTTTTGCAAATTCAGTGTTAGACCGTTCGAGTTCGTCCAACCATACCTTCATACCGATTTTTTCCTGCTCCTGCCGACTTAGTTCCTGCTGTAAATCTGTAATCAGGTTTTTCAGTGTACCTGTCTCTTCCGTGTAAGGCAGCCGGGTAGGATTACCATATGTTTTGACGATAATTTTTGCTTTTTGGGCAATCGCTTTGATGGAAGGATCAAAATGTTTGCATGCATTTTTCACCATTCCGTTTAATCCACTCCAGGCATTCGCCCGGTTTTGGTCCTCCTCCCTTATTTCCTGTGTCCATATACTTTTACGGATAGGTTTCAGTGCCATATCAAACGAATGATTTGCCTCTTCTAATTGAATACGGTAAGGAAGAAGCTCCTCCAGAGGCGAAATTTTCACCGCCTCAATTACTTTGTTATAAAACTCAAATGCTTGCTGCTGGCGCATGCGGTCGACTCTGAATCCCTGGACTTTCATAATCATAAAGTTTAAGAGTTAAATAGAAATATGTGGAAGTAGTGTGCATCGGCGTTTCGTTTATGATTGAAGTATTCCAAATATAGAAAAAATATTCTGGTCATAAACAGATTTCAGTATGTTGTAAAGCAATCGGCAAGTACCGGATATCTATTGCTTATTTACGACAATCTTTCGGCAAATGCCGAACATCTATTGCATATTTACTATAACTATCTGGCAAGTGCCGGATATCTATTACATGTTTACGACAACTATTTGGCAAATGCCGGATATCTATTACATGTTTGCAGCGACTATTCGGTAGGTACCGGATGCTTCCTGTAGATATTTTTTATGTTCTGATGGTGGGTATCCATCTCCGCTCTGGGGAGGGGTAGAGCGTGTGCTATAACACATACTAAAAGTTTGTATGATAGAAAGGGTCTATATGCAGATCCCGTTCCGGTAATAACACAAGTTGATTTACGAATTACTGTTTCTATTATGACACACCCCTTGCCCCTCTCCAGAGGGGAATTTGGAGACTGGCATCTTACCGGAAATTAAACTTTCTTTTTAATACCAGCTTTGACCGTCGCGGTAGTTGCTGTGTTTATCATATTTCAGGTCTCTGAGTAGTTGTGAACTAACGGCAATCGTGAAAGAGTAGGACTTATAAGGGCCGATTGGAATAAAACTACCTGTCATCTGGAAACAGTGCATGTTACGGGTAAAATTACATGTCAGGTAAGATATTTTATTCGTATCAAAATCGTAGGTCGCATTGAAATTTAAACGCCAGTTTTTAGTAGGCTGTATGCTTCCGTTAAAACTTAAAGCGTGCGTAAGTTTATACTTATATTCTAATTTCTCGCGGTCGAACCTACTGGTGTCGTAACTCAGGTTTATACTGTAGTTAACCGAGAAACTCCAGGGGAACATATTTTTATAATATCCGTGGTCATCGAAATCTCCGGAATCATCTGCTTTTGACTCACGGAGTCGCCCTCCGGTGCCTCCGCTTTCGGCTGTACTTTCCGGATCTATGGGGCCTATCGGATCCGGATTGGCCGGATCGCCCATGTTCAGATTCGGATCGTTTTCGTCAATCGAAACACTGGGGCCTCCTTCCCGCCCGAACAATTTATTGAAGGTATCGTTATTGAAGGTATAGGAGAAACTGGTATTGGTACCACGCAAACGTCCGATTCCTTTTCCGGCCTGTAAACGGGTAATATTCACCCGGTCGATATTATCGGTTCTGGGATTATACTGGTAGGTATAGGTATCCCAGTTCAGGTTTAAGTTTAATGTGTAACTTTTAGTTACTTTAATACGTATATTGGTAGACAGGTCGCTCCATTTAAACGAGTCGGCAGCCATGTTGTAACTTATTCCCAGCGCCAGGTTATCAATCAGGCTTATTTTGCGTTCTCCGGTGGAATCTCTGTCTGAGTAGATCTTCGCTTCAATGTTATTATTCAAACCGAAGCTGATACTTCCGGTACGTCCTCTTCCCGGAGGCGTATATAGGTTTTTGCTATAAGGCGAATAGGAGGTATCAACCAAATCTCCGTTATTGTTGGTATAGTGATAGTCCCGGTAGTATCCGTAGCGGCTGGCTCCGAAATCAGGAGCAAAGCTATAGCTTACGGAGGGTTCCATCCGGTGACGGATTAATTTGAACTTTTTCCCGAAATAGGGTATAAAAGGAAGCGGGGCAAAGAAGCCGTACATGGTTGTCTGGGCACTTACCGAAGCAGAGTAATTGTGCAGACGGTAGAAGCCGTAGGTGGTATCACTTGGAACCAGTTTATTCTGGTCGATATCATATACTTGTTCTGTTTTATTGGTAACCCAGCTTTCTCTATAACTAAAGTTGGGCGTAATGTTAATGTAATTCAGTAAGCTAAAGGTTGCATTCACTTTAGCATTATGTTGAATACCGTTATTCCAGTCTTTAATCAGGTTGGATTTAAACAGCTGGTCTTCTTTTGTTGTAATAGAGTTTTGTATCGCTGCATTATAGTCGACAGATATTTTTTCATACCATCTTTCTTTGCCTACCCGTTGTTTTCTTTTCAGCGGATAGACACGGCTCATGTTGATGGTCATGTTGGGTAATGTCATAGATATAGTCGAGTCGCGGGCCGTTTGGTTTATGTTCATGGTAGCTGATAATGACCATGGACTGTCCGGAAAACGCTGGGAAATACTAACAGAAGACCCTATACTGGCATTCGTTGAGTTATAGTTGTGTAATTCGTTTAACTCGTTTTTGTTGTAACTGCTCGTACGGAAGTTCACATTTGCCGAAAAGGTCCGGTAAGGGTTCATTTTAGCATCCTGTGAGTGTGACCAGGTGAGCATAAAGTCTTTGTTTACACTATAGTCCGGTAATCCTTTATCGCCTGTTTTAGTAACTACATATTTTGTATCAAAGTTACCTGAATATTTATATCTTTTCCGGTAACTGGAACGTGCGGAAACTCCCCACGAGCCTTTGGTATAGATATCTCCCCGTAAAGCCAGGTCTACATAGTCGTTGATAGCAAAATAATACCCTCCGTCCCGTAAGAAGAACCCCTGTACGGATTCATCCCCAAAAGAAGGCATAATGACTCCGGACGAATACGAGTCCGAGAAGGGGAAGAAGGCAAAAGGTAAACCGATAGGGAGTGGTACATCTTCTACGACCAGATAAACGGGTCCGGTGACTATGTTTTTCCGGGGTCTGACCTTTGCTTTGGTCATGTGGATATAGAAGTGGGGGTGTTCGTGATTATCACAGGTGGTATATTTACCATCAATCATGTTCAGGATATCATCTTCGGTCTTTTTGGTTTGCCGGGATGTTACATAGCCTTCTCCCTGCTGAGTGATTACGTCTGTGATATATCCTTTTTTGCTTTTGAAGTTGTACCGCATGGTTTTGGACTCATATTGTTCGCCGCCGTCAATAAAAAGCGGATATCCGAACTCGGAACCAATGGAATCGAGCCCGAACTTAGCAAATACAATACTACTATCCATATTCATCTCTATAATCTCGGCCTGTAGTTCAATCTGCTGATAGGTCACATCCGCATCTCCATACAGGTACGCCCAGTTTCCGGCAGTCATCACGATAGAGTCCGTAGCCTGGTATGCAACCGGTGCATCCAGGGCGCTTCCGCTCTTAGGAGGTACGGTATCGGTAACCATTATATCGGTGCTGTCTGTTAAGAGTGGGCTGATAGAGTCCGGCAGAAGGATGATTTCCTGTTCTTTGGGAGCATTAAAAGGTAATGAATCAGGGAATAAAGGGCGTAAATCGTCTGTCATCTCAGGAATAAGGGAATCTACCTGTAAAACCGGTAGGGTACCGGTAACCAGGCTGTCCTGTTGAGCGACAGCGTTTTGCGCCTGTATGAATATACTTCCTGTCAGGAAGATTAATAATATATATAGGAGTTTGTATCTCAAGTACATTCTGTATTTGTATACGCTTTACAGCTTGCAAATGTATAATAAATTAATGAGCCTGCCTTTTTTATTCTCCTAAAAAGAGTTTACACATCTCTTCGAAACGAAAAATCGTATCATTTCCGTATTTGGAGAGACTGCGTTTTATTTTGTCTATACTTTTTTCTTTTTCCAGATGTGTTTTACTGAAGAATTTATCGGCAAAACAGATGAGTTTTTCTTCCAGGCTCACGGGTACCATTTCACGGTGTGGTAACGGTAGCTGTTGTTCCACAATTTCCTGTAGGGTGATACCTGCTCCGGTGTGTCTTTCACATACCAGCGCATGTTTTTCCATCGTATTCTCTTTTCTCAACAGATCAGCGCCTAAATAACCATGGCAGATATAATCGGCACTTCCGTGGCAATCAATGCCCGGCGCATTACACAGAAAAATCCCAATATCATGCAGCAGGGCGGCTTCTTCCAGAAACTGCGTGTCTAACTGCATTTCCGGGTGCATCCGGGCAAGCGTCAGGGCTTTGTCGGCAACACTTCTGCTATGCGAGTAAAGGATTTTGTATGCATCTGAACCGGGAGAATAATATTTGGAATAAATGTCCAGCGGATTCATCTTTGTTAATCTTCAGTTTGATGGCTGCAAATGTAGGGAATGATTATCAC
>JAJBTP010000341.1:0-2794 GCA_020860805.1 Tannerellaceae bacterium
AGAGTAGAATACTCTTAAAGGCAAAGTAGATATTTTAGGTTTGTGGTAAGTAGGATACGGGATTGCAAAAGTGTAAAGTAAAAAACACTTTTGGTAATCCTTTTTTATGATTAAAATGTTAGCTGTTTTTACTATCCTAAGAAAAAAACAAGATTCCTCCAACAAGGAGTCGGTTATATTCAAAAAATAAGATAAACTTTCGGAGTTATAGAACTGTTTTGAGACAAAAGAAAATAAACGAAGGTTATGTTTAAACACAGAGCACACCCATGGCATGGGATTACATTAGGAGATAAAACTCCACAGGTAGTTACAACGTTTATAGAGATTGTGCCGACAGATACGGTAAAATATGAAATAGATAAACCTTCCGGCTATCTATCTATAGACCGTCCGCAAAAATATTCCAATATTGTTCCCGCACTTTATGGTTTTCTGCCACGTACCTATTGTGGGGCAAAAGTGGCTGAACTAACCAATCAGGCCTTAAACAGAAAAGATGTGGAAGGAGATGGAGACCCTCTGGATATTTGTGTATTGACCGAGAAAGATGTTACCCATGGAGACATTATAGTTAAAGCAAAACCGATAGGAGGTTTACGTTTGCTGGACCGGAACCAGGCCGATGATAAAATTATTGCTGTATTACAGAATAGCCTTATCTATAGTGAATATGAAGACATCAGCCAATTGCCGGAAACAGTTGTGGAACGTTTGGTTCATTATTTTACAACATATAAAGATTTGCCTTCCGATAAGACGCAGCGTATGCAATTGGTAAATGTCTATGGAGTAGAAGCTGCATACGACGTTATCCAGCGCTCGGTTGAAGACTATAAAAACGGATTACATGACTTTCTTAAAAAAGACCGACTTACTTACGAGTAAATGAGTATAATACGGCTTTTCCGCTTATGTCACCAATAAAGTCAGACGTCTCTAATTCGGTAAAAGTATATGTGTTAGTATATTTATCCAGAATTTGTTCCGAATGTTGTCCGGCACAAAGGAAATAACCGGTTTGTGGTAATTCTTTTTCAAAATTCTGGTAAATATTACCCATATAGAAGTTCAACCCATATAGATTAATATACGTTTTCAGATAGTTGGTCACATAAATATTACCTCTCTCAATAGGGTATTTTTCCATTATTTTTTCAGCAAACGGACGGGAAGATGTGTAGTTCTTGATACTACGCATAAATACGCCGTCAATCATCTGATTCATAGCAAATACTAAAAAAATAGTAGAGTAAAGAATCTTGATATTGATTTTCTTGGATAATTGATAAAACACAGTTAATAAGGCTATTAAATTAACCACCAAAACGGAAAAAATAATAAAACTGTTTGATCGTAGTCCTTCCCGAACAGCTTCTGCATGTATAAGTGTTTTAGTACGGTTAGAGAAGTTAGCTACAACTTCCACCGGGTCAATTACACCAAAATGCATCAAAGCACAGGCAATTAAAATAACGGTAACGATAGTGGCCATCAGGCCGGCAAATATTTTGGTCACTTTCGTACGATACTCTACCAAATAGAGCGCATACTGTGCCAAAAAGACAGCGATAAACGAATAGGCCTGCATCAAATAAACACTTCGTTTACTGGAAGGTATCGAGAAAAAGAAAAGAATGCAAACAATGGCAACCAGACTAAACAGCTTTACCTTTTCCATGGAACGGATAGCCGTCCAGCTATCTTTTAGGATCTGTTTAAATGGTTTTTCCGGTTTCTTCCATTTCATTCCGAATAAAGAGAAGACAAAGAAAAGAGTCCAGGGAATAAATCCGGCTAAAAGAGTGACAAAATTAAACCACACACCGTTTTCCTGTCCAAGAACATAATGCATCTCCGGATTCTCTATATGAAGAAAACGTCCGAAATTTTCAGCAATTACTATATCCAGGAAATAATCACCTCCCTGATGCCATGCGGCTATATACCAGATAAGTGGTAAAAACAAAGAAGAAATTCCAATATAAATAAGCGACCGGATAATTTCAACCAAACGATAGTTACCCAGTACCAATAAATAAACAAAAAAGATAAATAAAGGGAGTGCCAGTCCGATGGGACCTTTTGTAAGGATGGCACAGCCTAATAAAATAGGGATAGATATGGGTAATCCCTTTAATTCCAGTTTATTCTCCCATCGATACATTTGAAATAGCCCAATTACCATAAAAGCCGTTAATAACATGTCCAACCGGGTAGTCATTCCCGCCCGGTGTATTTCAAAACAGGTTATTAAAAACAAAGTAGCTACAAACGCTTCCTGAAATTTAATTCGTTCTCCGAAAAAGAAAAGAACAAACCCCATCAGGGTAATATAAGCAAGGGCAGAAGGAAGATGGGCTGTAAACTCTGAAATATATCCCTGCGGATAGGAGCAGGCAGCCATTAACCACGCAGCCATAGGAGGTTTGTAGGCAAATTCATCGGCATATACCTGCGGCAATATCCAGTTTCCGGATTCCAGCATAGAGATAGCAACAGAAGCCTCCCGGGGTTCTCCTTTGGTTGCAAATTCACTGCTTGCGATCCACGGTAATACCGAAATCATACAGAGAATAACAATCATAGTTACCGGTTTTTGTAAATATAGATATTGTAATGTCTGAGTCCGCATAATAATATGTGTTCAAAATTGGTTTACATCAAAATCTCTGCAAAATAACATTATTTTTGTTGAAAAGGCTACTATTCTTCTCAACTTTTTATCCCTATTGCTTCCCGGAAAGTTTCCCACAACAGAGTGGCATCCTCTCTATTTTCTTTAAGAACAGAT
>JAJBTP010000341.1:2804-5003 GCA_020860805.1 Tannerellaceae bacterium
TTTGAGGTAATATACCTTTCTGGTTGTAAATACGCAAAATACTTCTATACTCTCTTTTTTCCAGATAACTACGGAATTCGTTTTTTATTCTTGTATAAATATCCTCCACGTGAATAGCCTCTTTTAAACTTTCTACATGATTGGTTAATTCTTCCACACTGGTAATTTTCCGGTTGATAGCTCTCTCCAGCTTTTTCTGGACCTGATGTTTGGCATGTAGTATCACCCTGTCCCTCTAAATCCTTTTCAAATAACTGCAAAACATTTTCACAGACTTTCTCAAATACTTGTTCCGGATCTTTCATTAACCGAAGAGCCACTACCCGGACAACAGGTTCGAGCAGAAGAAGGTTTTCCACTTCTGCTACATCCGGTACATATACATGCTGATCCTGTAAATACCGGATTTCACCTTCTGTACGCCTGTCCCGGTCTACAATTCCTTTGGAGTCCAATGTATGAAAGTCTTTTAACTGCCGGAAAGCTTTAGTCGATTCGATTACTTTCTGGCATCCTCCCATCGGTTTCACCAGGTAATCAGGGAAAATAAGCGGATATAACCGGTTATCTATACTATTGGATTCGGCTCCCTCTATAAACAGGATAGGTTTACGGCTACCCAGAATATCAATATAGAGTTCTTCCGGAAAATTTTCTTTGGTGTTGATGAACTCATAATCCCATATTTTTTCATCCGCATTATACGCATGCATCCATATACACTCACTGTTCTGCCGGGCGGTAATAAAAGAAATATCATGGGTCAGGTAAATAAATATACAATCCGGACGCAAATCTTCTATTTCATCCCATAAACTATGTTTAATGGATTCATGTAATAATATTTCGGGAGCTTCAATAAGCAGGAGCGCGCCGGGAGGCGCACATACCACAGCACCGATAAGGTAAAATACGATTTTCTCACCATCACTCATCCGGTCTGCCTGATAGGCTTTACTTGCCGGAGAAGAGGAGATAGGTTCTATGAAACCGGATTTCCGCAGTAATTTGTTTTGGGGAAACATTTTTTCCCAGATTACCTGTATGCTATCCAGTTTCGTAACAGGAGGGGGTAAACCCGGGGCTCGTTTGGATTGCTCTTTATATTGTACAGCGGCTTCAAATTCTTCTTTTTGCAAGTGTATCACCAGTTTATCATAAGCCGATAGCCGATGAGAAGGGGTTAAGTCTGCCCAGTCCTGACTTTCATTCCGGACGGACAGACAACGGAATCCCGATATGCGCACGGCCTGTTCGCCATACCGGTGTATTAAATCCTTACCAAAAGAACTCTTCCCGGCGCCGTTTGCCCCAATTACCACCAGCTTATTCGCTATAATAGTTTCCCGGCAGGTTGTATTCAATCTTTGAGGAAGTATAATTTCCATACCAATGAATTTGAAGGTTAGTACATATTCCTTCAAAGATATAAAAAGCAGCCTACTTATTCGAAGAAATCCACTTTACCTGTATGCATATTGTATACAGCCCCTACAATAACGATTTCTCCATTATCTTCCATATCCTTCAGAATCGGGCTGTTATCCCGGATTAATTGAACTGTTAATTCAATATTATAATGGCACACCGCTTCAACAAATTCCGGATTGGATGATGTTTGTTCGCCGTGGTAATGACCTTTTGCTTCTGTTACGGCCGGTTTAATTTTGGATAGCAAAGCCGTAATATTTCCTAGTTCCACATCATCAATAGCCGATTTAATAGCCCCACAATATTCGTGTCCCAATACTACAACTACTTTAGAACCGGATACTTTACAGGCATATTCCAGGCTTCCCAGAATATCCTCATTGGCAATATTCCCGGCCACACGGGCTACAAAGATATCACCAATACCTCTATGGAATATATCTTCTACAGGAACCCGTGAATCCAGGCAGGATAAAATCACCGCTTTCGGATACTGCCCCATAGCGGCGTCCCGGACCCGTTCTGAATTGTTACGGATAGTCAGATTATCATTAATAAACTCTTCATTTCCTTTTTTCAGAATTTCAATCACATCAGCAGGGGTTAATTTAGCTTGCTCTTCAGCAGTCAATACTGAATTAACCAGAATATCTTCTTTGGGAATGTGTTCCATATCCTTCTGGGATTCACTAGAAGAGGGAGAACAGGATGTAATGAGTAAGAGCAAAAACAGCAGGAAGTTTACATTTACTTTTTTCATATATACAC
>JAJBTP010000299.1 GCA_020860805.1 Tannerellaceae bacterium
CTTCTAATCCATACTATTTCTTCCCATATCCGGGATTCTGTGGGAACTCGGCTCCCGTATTAGAATCTATCACTGTTTGAGGAATAGGCCAGAGTTGGTGATGATCCTTCATGTGATCAGACTTATAGTTGTATTTGACGACGCGTTCTTTTAATTTACCGAAACGTACTAATGTCAGACGGCGTAATTCTTCACCTACTAATTCGCGGATTCGTTCGTCCAGCAGGAAATCTTCAGTTACATCATTTGCGTTGATTTGTGAAGCGCCGGCACGCTTACGAACTTCATTAATGGATTTAGCTGCTCCCTCTTTATCTCCTTGTTTTAATTGTGCTTCTGCTTTTAGGAGATATATTTCGGCAAGGCGGAATTTTATCCGGTCTTTATTCACTCCATTATAACTCAGGTTGTCATTTTTACCATAGAAGAACTTTGTAATACCCGGGCATAGTTTTCCGGTTGAACGATATTCTGCGGTAATAGTAGCTTTTGTCCGAACTTTTCATAATCCGGATCGTTATAATACCAGTTTCTTTTAATATTATATTCTGAGTTACGGATATCTGTAGCATCAAAGAATTCATCATTTTCGCTCCACCATTCCAACGTAGCCAGCTGAGCTAACCCACGTCCACCTAAAGAATCAGCTAAAACAAAACCTTCTACATTATAATACTGAGGTCCCCATGCCCGTCTTGTCCAGTCTTCGTTTGAACCTCCACCACCGGTCGTGTTATATTCCATAGGTATGATCCAGATCGTTTCCAGATTGCCGTTGGTACGTCTGGCATTATATTCTATAAATAAATCCGAGAAAACGTCACCCGGCGTCTCTGTATCAACCCTGAAACGTTTCTTCATAAGGTCAAACACACCGGAGCCAATGACTCTTTGTGTCGCTTTTTCTGCTTCTACGGGATTACCGGCCATTAAATACACTTCGGCTAAAAGGTGTTCTACAGCCCAACGGGTTAACCGTCCGGGAACTACCTGATCCGGATTTTCCGGTAGTATACCTGCTGCGAATTGTAAGTCTTCTATCATTTTCTGCAACACCTGCGCTTTAGGAGTACGGGTGAAATCCAGGCGGAATTCTTCCTCTACTTTATCAACAAAAGGCACATCTCCATATAAATAAACCAGATACCGGTAAGCATATGCCCGGAAGAAGCGTGCCTCTGCCTGGTATTTTTCTTTGTCTTTCGGATTATCCCATTTTACATTTTCATATTCTGAATATTTCAGGATTTCGTTGGCAGATGCAATCATGCCATAGCAATAATCCCAGTAAGAATTTATATAGTGGTCTGCTGAAGTATACACCAGGTTTTCGTGAGGAACTAATGTTCCGTCTCTTGCTCCGGCAAATGCAATATCGGTAGCTATCTGTAGTGCTTCGTAAGGACACGCCTGGACATGTGTGGCAAAACTACCTCCCCATGTATTATATTCAGAGCGTGCCAGTCCATATAAACCGGTTATACCCACCTCAAAGCCATAGGAGGAGGTATATGTGCTTTCCGGTGAAAGGTCTTTTCTCAGATTTTCATCCAGAAAATCCGAACATCCTGTACTAATTACGAGGGCTGTTAAAACAGCAGCTATTATCTTTTTCATTGTCATTCATTTTTAGATTAGAAAGTAAGATTTAAACCAAACATATACGAGCGGGTAGAGGGATAAGTACAAATCATATTTCCATACTCTGTCGCTCCGGTTTCGCTCTTCATCATATCGTTTCCGTCGAAATTCACCTCATTTTTCACGTTGCTGAATGTATAGAGGTTATTCACACTTGTGTTTATATTCAGCGCGCTGATACCTATCGGATTAAGAATGTTTTTATTAAATGTATAACCCAGGGTGATATTCTTAATCTGTACGTAATTCATTTTCTTGTAGAAAGAATGTTTATCGAAAGGAGTATAACCCGGAGAGGTCATTTTATTTGTTGGGTTTTCCGGAGTCCAGTATCCCATATCACTGATATAATTGAATTTAGGCATCCAGCGGTCAAAATTATAATCATGTAATTCCTTCGTCTGCCCGAATACACCATTTAACAGGAATGAGAAATTGATATTTTTATAACTGAACTGGTTACTCATCGACATCAGAAAACTGGGTAGTTTGGAACCAATAATAACTTTATCATTCGAGTCAATTTTATTATTTCCGTCAGTGTCCTGCAGTTTGGCCGAGCCCGGTACTGCACCTGATTGTACCTTCGCTGCTTTTTCAGCTTCTTCGTTTTGCCAGGTTCCAATTACTTTGTAGTCATAAAAAACCCGTAAAGGTTGTCCGATAAACCATTTATTGGTGATATCATCCTGTCCGTCTCCCCGTAATTCGAGGATTTTATCCCGGTTTAAAGAAAAAATCAGTGTAGATGTCCAGATAAAATTATTCGTTTGGACATTGACCGAATTAATCATAAACTCGACCCCTATATTACGGGTTGAACCAATATTGTCCATAATACTACGGTAACCATTCATAACGGGTACGGTACGGCTCATCAATAAATCGTTTGTTTTGGATACATAAAACTCAAAATTACCGGACAGCCGTCCATTGAAAAAACTGGCATCTACACCCAGGTTGACCGTATTGGTCGTTTCCCATTTCAGGTTTGGATTTCCTATAGCACTGGCTGAGAGATACGAACCATTTACTATACTACCGTCTCCCCATGTATATTTAGCCAGACTAAGCCTGTTTAACATCTGATAAAGTTTAATCGCCTGGTTTCCATTTGAACCCCAGGAGGCTCTGATTTTTAACATATCTACCCAACCGGCAGTAAAGAAATCTTCTGAAGAAATATTCCAGGCTGCAGCAACCGAAGGAAAGAAAGCATATTTGTTATTTGCTCCAAAAGCAGAATAACCATCCGAACGGGCTGTAAATGTGAACAGGTATTTGTTGGCATAGCCGTAATTAATACGTCCCATATAGGATAACATAGCCGTTTCATCCAACTCGGATTTGACTTCAATATTTTTATCCGCTCCTTTCATATTATGGTAGCCGGCAACGTCATTTACAAAATTTTCTCCGGACTGTTCTGCATATTTCCGGGTGGTTTCCTGCACACTGAACAGGGCTGTTGCATCCAGTTTGTGTTTCCCAAAGGTCTTATTATATTTCAGGATATTTTCCCAGGTATAATCATAATAATGCGTGTTTTTAATGATTGCCCGTCCGTCTTTAGGACGTCCGGTTAAGGTATTTCTGCCGTAGTAAGTTCCCTGATTGGTATTGTTATAATTATATCCCAGGTTAGTACGGAAAGAGAGTCCATCTACCGGTAGCTGGATATCTGCAAAGGCAGAGATAAAAATGTTCCGGATTTTTTTATCATCCTCTGCATTCGTATCAGCAAAAGGATGTGAGAAAAGCGTTTCACTCATCGGATAATCTTCATATTCGCCTTCTTCATCCAAATGAATTCCATACGGGCTTAGTTTCAGAGCATTTTCTATTTTAGGCTGAATTCCTCCATTTTCCCGTTGGGTGGCCTGTGTCCCGACTCCGATTGTTAACCAGGAATTTAATACCTGTGTCAGGTTTAGCGTCACATTGGTTCTGGATAAACTTGTGTTTTCTACGACACCATCCTGTTCCAGGTGAGAAATAGAAGCCATATAAGTCGTAAAATCCGTACCTCCCGAAACACTTACCTGATGGCTATGGGTCAACGCTTTGCGGAATATTAAATCCTGCCAGTCCATTTCATTGCCCAGGCGGTAATTTTCACGTTCGTTGGGATTCAGGATGGCTTCTGTATCCATCGTTGTGATATCCATTTTATCTTTCATCCGGTACACTTCACGCCTGTAGGCTATATATTCCGGACCTTTCATCATATTAAGCCGGCGTTCTGATTCCTGTAATCCGATTTGTCCTTTATAACTAACAGTTGGTGCACCCTTTTTTCCTTTTTTAGTCTGGATAAGGATAACCCCGTTTGAACCGCGGGACCCATAGATAGCAGCTGCCGAAGCATCTTTTAACACACTTAAGTTTTCAATCACATCCGGGTCAATATCATTAAGTGAGCCGTTGAAAGGAATACCATCCAACACCACTAACGGGGAGTTATCGGCTGTAAGAGAGTTCTCACCACGTACGCGGATTACCTGATCTTCTCCCGGACGTCCTCTTCCGGCTGTAATGGATAATCCGGGAACCTGTCCGGCCAGTTTATCCATCAGGTTGTTAGTCGAAACCATTTGTAATTTAGAAGCATCTACAGCAACGATACCTCCTGTTAAGTCACTTTTCCGTTGTGAACCATATCCTACTACAATCACCTCATCCAAAGCCTCTGACGATTCCTGTAGTTTAATATGAATAACAGTCTGGCTACCGATAGTCGCTTCCTGTGGATTGTAACCAATGTATGAGAATATCAGTGTTTAGCCTTGTTGAGCATTCAGGGAATACTTTCCATCTATGTCTGTCACTGTACCGGTAGCCTGACCTTTGATAAGAATACTTACCCCTATCAGAGGAATACCATATGTATCCGTAACCTCTCCGGTAACTGTAACGGTTCCTTGTTGAGAAACTGCCGGTAAGGGAGAGTCTTTTCTGTATAGAATAACCTGCCGGTCTACGATTTTGTATCCTACACTGGTTCCATCGGTCAGCCTGTCCATAATTTCATAGATAGTACCGTTTTCAATTTTCAGACTAACCTGTCTGTTTAAGTCGAGGACATTATTGTTATAGAAAAAGATGAATTCACTGATAGATTCTATCTCCCTGAAAACCTCCTGTAGCGTACGATTTTCAGCCTCCAGATTAATTTCAGCGGTTTGAGCGTATGTCGCAGGGGTAGCCCAACAATATGTCCCGACAATTAAAAATAGGACAGATAATTTCATGATACGAAAAATTTTACGCAATCCTCCCGGAGGATTACCTGTAGTTGTGATTAATTTCATACTTTTGAATGTTTTTGATTTTAAATTGTTTATAAGCATTTTAGTCAAAA
>JAJBTP010000520.1 GCA_020860805.1 Tannerellaceae bacterium
TTATCTTTTATTTTGCCTAATTTTAGGTATTGGACTGGCGACCGCTCAAACAACGACGGTAACAGGGAATGTTACGTCGTCGGAAGACGGAGAGCCAATCATTGGTGCCTCAATTATTGTGAAAGGTACTACTACAGGTACTGTTACAGACCTTGATGGTAATTTTACTATCAGTAATGTACCAAGTTCTGCAAATACTCTGGTAGTTTCATATGTGGGTATGAAACAGAAAGAAGTTTCTATTCAGCCGAATGTACGGGTTGTGTTAGATCCGGCAACTGAGTTGCTGGGCGAAGTAGTTGTAACTGCGATGGGTATCTCTAAAGAGAAAAAAGCTTTGGGATATGCAGTACAAAATGTAAATGCTGATGAGTTAACACAGGGAGCAAGCACAAACCTTGCAAGTGCTCTTCAGGGTAAAGTATCAGGTGTGGAAATCTATCCCTCTTCGGGTATGCCCGGAGCATCCTCTAAAATCACCATCCGTGGTTCACGTTCTTTTGACGGTGATAATACCCCTTTATATGTAGTGGATGGTATGCCAATTGCTTCTACTTTTGATGAAAATACATTCAACTCAACTACCGGGGCGGATTATTCAACCAGAGCGTTGGATATTGACCCGAATGATATTGAGAGTGTAAACATCCTGAAAGGCCAGGCTGCTTCTGCTTTATATGGTATGCGTGCTTCTAATGGTGTAATTATTATTACAACTAAAAGCGGTAGAGGTTTAGAAAAGGAAAACCACAGGTTACTATTAACTCTAATCTGACTTTTGATAAGTATTCAACTCTTCCCAGATTCCAGACTGAATATGCACAGGGCGCCCGTACAGAAACAGCACAGGGTTCCGGCATTTATAAATATAGATATAATCCGACAGCCTCTACTTCATGGGGTCCTAAAATTTCGGATTTGGCAAACGACTCCAATTACGGAGGTAATGCAACTAATCAGTATACAGCTGAGTATGGTAAAAAAGAAGGGATGTATTATGTCCCTCAAAGAGCAGCAGTAGGTTTAGACCCCTGGGCTACTCCTCAGGTGTATGATAATGCAAAAGATTATTTCAATACAGGTGTAACCTGGAGTAATTCTGTAAATGTTGCACAGGCTTTGGATAATAGTAATTATTCATTCTCTTTAGGAAATGTTACGCAGACTGGTATTATACCTAATACAGGTATGGATAGATACAACGCCAGATTATCAGCAGAAACGAAATTGCATGATAACTGGAATACCGGATTTACAGGGAACTATATAAATAGTAAGATTAGAAAACAAAGTAGTGCAAATGAAGGGGTAGTTGCAACTGTATACGGTGCGCCTCCAAGTTATGATTTAAAAGGGATTCCCAGCCATATAGAAGGTGATCCTTATACACAAAATACGTTTCGTTCTACTACAGGATTTAATGATCCCTATTGGGCTACGGAAAACAATAAATTTACAGAATTAACCCATCGTTTCTTTGGGAATACCTTTTTGAACTATACTACTAAATTCAATACGGATAATCATAAACTGAACGTTAAATATCAGCTTGGTGTTGATTCTTATGCAACAGACTATACCAACTCATATGGTTACGGACATGCAAACGGATACGGTAAAATTACTCATCTGGGTTACTCCATTACTGAAATGAACTCGCTGTTAACGGCTGCGTATACCTGGAATATTAATGAAGAATGGGTTTTTGATGCCTTGATAGGTAATGAATTTGTTAATAGAAAAAGTAAAAAATACGAAGAGTATGGTGAAGACTATAACTTCGGAGGATGGAATCATATTGGTAATACAACCTTCTTCCAGGCAAAGGAAGAAGTGAAACGGAAACGTACAGCCGGTAATTTCTTCAGTATGTCATTGGCTTATGATAATATGTTATACCTGAATGTTACCGGACGTCAGGATAAAGTATCTACGATGCCAAGAGGTAACCGTTCATTCTTCTATCCTTCGGTATCCTTAGGCTGGATTTTCACAGAATTGGAACCGCTTAAAAATAATATTCTTACCTATGGTAAAGTTCGTGCTTCTTATGCTGAAGTAGGGCAGGCAGGAGAATACCTTCCGGATTATTATCGTACCCCAACCTATAGTGGTGGTTTCTATAATGGATATCCAATTTCTTATCCTTTTGACGGAGTTACATCTTTTACAAGATATAGTTATGTATATGACTCAAATCTGAAACCTCAGAATACCCGTTCCTATGAGTTAGGAGCTGATTTAACCTTCTTTAGGGGCTTGTTCTCATTAAATTATACGTACTCTCGTCAGAATGTAAAAGACCAGATTTTTGCAGTTCCTTTAGCAACTTCAACAGGTTATTCTTATTTCTACACGAATGGTGGAAAAATGCATACGAATGCGCATGAATTAACTTTAGATATTGCTGCTGTAAATACTAAAAATTTCAAATGGAATATCGGAGCTAATTTCACAAAGATTGATAACTACGTAGATGAACTGGCAGAAGGCGTTGAAAACATTCGTTTAGGAGGTTTCGTAGATCCGCAAATTCGTGTAAGTGTAGGTGATAAATATCCGGTTATCTATGGTGCAACTTTTCTTAGAAATGATAAAGGAGAGATCGTTGTGGATGAAAGAGGTTTACCACAGGGTGGTGCTGATGATGTGATTGGGTCTGTTTCTCCGGACTTTATGTTAGGATTTAATACCAGCTTTGAAATTTATAAATTCCGAATTGGGGCTACTTTCGATTGGAAGAAAGGTGGACAAATGTATTGTGGTACAATGTATACGCTTGATTTCTACGGTGTAACTCAACGAAGTGCTGATTTGAGAAATCAGGATTATTTCTATTTTGAAAGACCCGCTGTTAAAGCAGACGGAACAGCTAACGACATAAAAATAAAAGGTCAGTTAGCAGAAGGAGATAATCCGAAAGATGTAGCTGATGCATATGATTATCTGGATGCACTAAGCGGTATCTCTGAAGCAGGTGTAGTTGGTAGCGGGTTCCTGAAATTGCGTGAAATTTCTGTAAGCTATCCGGTTTACAAACAAAAAAATATGGAAGTAAATGTAAGCGCATTTGCACGTAATATCATCCTGTGGAGTGAACTAAAAGGTTTGGATCCGGAATCAACACAAGGTAA
Organism: Tannerellaceae bacterium; assembly: GCA_020860805.1. GTDB lineage: Bacteria > Bacteroidota > Bacteroidia > Bacteroidales > Tannerellaceae > UBA4116. The sequence goes on from JAJBTP010000520.1 coordinate 3,135, forward strand.
TAATAACATGGCAGGTGGATTTGAGCGTTTCTCTCTTCCGGGAACTTCAAGCTATGGTTTTGGTGTGAATGTGAAATTCTGAAAAGTAACAAAAATGAAAATACATACAATCTTTAAATATACACTGGTTGCATCAATATTCTCTGTATTGACTGCCTGTTCGGAAGATGCCATGGATAACGTTAACAATGATGTCAATCATGTGAGTAATGTTAATGCCAAATATATTCTGACAGATGTGATGACTTCTACTGGTTTTAGCCAGATAGGTGGTGATGTAAATTCTTATACTTCTACCTATGTAGAACATGAAGCCGGTACACACAACCAATTCTACCGTGCAGAGATGCGTTCAGGTGAACCCGCAGCAGCCAGTACCTTTAATAATATGTGGATAAGTGCCTATGCAACCGTAAGAGATGCTAAAATTGCCATTGAAAAATGTTCAGAAGGTGGATCGGAAGAAGGTAATAACGTAACCCTGGGGATTGCTCAGGTAATGTTGGCTTATAATGGCGCTTTTTTAACTGATATGTTTGGTGATACTCCTTTCACTGAAGCAGGTGACTATATCTTACATAGAATTCCTGCAGTAGATAAACAGGATGCCATCTATTCAGATGTATTGGAGCTATTAAATAGTGCTATTGCTAATTTTGATAAAAGCGATGCTTTTCCTATTGGTACACAAGACCTTATTTACGGTTCCAAAACTGTTGATGAACAGAAAACATTGTGGAAAAAAGCAGCTTATGGATTGAAAGCCCGTTATATGATGCGCCTTTTAAGCCGTAGTTCAAATAAAGAGGCAGATTTACAAACTATTTTGGATTGTATCTCCCGGTCATTTAAATCGGCAAATGAACAAATGACTCTTAATATTTATACAGGTTCCAATTTTAATCCGATGTTCGCAACTTTTTCTGCACGTTCAGGGATTGCAGCAAGTAATAGTTTATTTGATAAATTGGAGGAACGCAACGACCCTCGTATGAATCGGTGTTACATTGCTTATGTGGAACAAGACAAAAAATTGTAGAAGTTGCTATTACAGCGTCAAACAGAGAACTGATTAATATGGCTCCTAATGGAAACGTAACTCAGGGCCAGAAAATTTATAATAACTCTATTTTCGTAGCAGCTCAATCAGCTCCTACTCTTTTGTTGAGTTACCATGAAGTGCTGTTTTTAAAAGCTGAGGCATTATTCCGCCTGAACAGACGTGGTGATGCAAAAGCAGCGTTAAAAGATGCTATAATTGCGGCTGTTGCAAATATAGAAGAAAGTATAAAAGCTGCTGTAGCTTCTTCTTACTGGAACATAACCGGTTTAGGAGATGCTCTTACTACTGCTGATGTAAATGCTTATTTCGATACGGAAGTAAGTCCGAGGTTTGAAGCAAATCCGTTGAAAGAGATTATGATTCAGAAATATCTTGGATTATGGGGTGCCAATGGTGAAACAGTTGAGACTTATAATGACGTTCGTCGTTTAAAAGGAGAAGGTCTGGATGTCTATGAATTGCAGAATCCCAAAGAATTCCCATTACGCTTGCCTTATGCAACAACAGAAACGTCTTCGAATCCTGCAGTATATGCTCTGTATGGTAATGGCCAGTATGTATATACGGAAAATGTATGGTGGGCCGGTGGTACACGTTAATACATTTATTGTAAAAAAATAGGATAAGGGTGGTTTGTTTAGGCAGACCACTCTTTTTTGTATTTATTTATCAAAACATTCATCCTCCTGACTTGTTTATAACGTACTATAAATTTAAAAGAAAGGAGTCTAAATATGAGTGGTTTAATTAGATGAGACCGGCACAGGGGAATGCAACCGAGCCTAAGGGAACTTAATTTCAACA
>JAJBTP010000215.1 GCA_020860805.1 Tannerellaceae bacterium
ATTATAAAAGGTATGAAAAGAGTCTTATTTTCTTTATTTACGTTTCTGATTGTGTCAACATTACATGCACAACAATTGTCGGTTATACAATTATCTCAACCCGACAAAACCAGAGGTAAGTCTTTAATGGCTGCACTGGATGAAAGGAAATCAACCCGGGAGTTCAGTACTGAAAAATTAAGCACACAGGATTTATCCGATCTTTTGTGGGCTGCCTGGGGCATTAACAGGGAAGATGGAAGAAGAACAGCACCTTCTGCACTCAATAAACAGGATGTCGATGTGTATGTAGTCATGCATGATGGAGTTTATGTATACGATGCCAAAGCACATGCATTAACTCCTGTAGCGTATGGCGATCATAGAAGTGCAGTAGCCGGAAGCCAGAATTTTGCGAAAGATGCTCCGGTTAGCCTGGTTCTTATTTCGGATCTGAAAAAATTTGGTGCAACGATTACCGAACATACCAAATTGATGGCAGCAGTAAATATAGGGGTAATTTCGGAAAACATTAATTTATTTTGTGCTGCAAACAATTTGGTAACAGTACCACGGGCATTCATGGATACAGAGAAGCTTCGTGAAATATTAAAACTTTCGGAAAATCACTTAATCCTGATGAATAATCCGGTAGGATATCCGAAAAAATAAAGATATGGAAAGATTCAATCGCAATATTTTAATTGAAGGTTTCGGAGAAGCAGGACAACAGCAATTAAAAGAAGCGAAAGTATTAGTCATTGGAGCAGGCGGTCTGGGTTCGCCTGTTCTTTTTTATCTGGCTGCTGCCGGAATAGGCAGGATCGGAATTATGGATTATGATGTAGTGGACATCACCAATTTACAACGCCAGATAATTCACCAAACGAAAGATTTAGGAAAAGAGAAAGTTATTTCGGCAACTGAAAAGCTAACGGCTCTTTATCCGGATATAGCCATAACCGGATATATAGAAAAACTTACCCGTGAAAACGGAGAAAAAATCTTTCCTGATTATGATTTTATGGTAGAATGTTGTGATAATTATGAGGCTAAGTTTCTGATTAATGATATATGTGTGGAATTAGGCAAACCTTTCTCGCATGGAGCTGTATTAGCCATGCAGGGAGAAATCATGACTTATCTCCCTGGTTCTGCCTGTTATAGATGTATCTTCGGAGAACAACCACTGAATAATGCTGTTCCTACTTCAGCCCAGGCCGGTATTCTTGGTTCCATTGCAGGTATAGCCGGAAGTATACAAGCCACAGAAGTAATTAAATATTTTACGAAAACCGGAACTCTTTTAACAAATCAACTCCTTATTTTCGATGGCAGAAACATGCAGTTTACACGGTTGAAAGTTTCTCCTAATAAAGAGTGTGGGTGTTTATAATTATTGCAGACTCATATCCCAATCTTTCCAGACTACATCATATCCCTGCCGGGTAACGGCCTGAAGAACTTCCGCCGGTGTACGGTCATCATTTACTACAAACTGTTCCAACTCGGACCGGTATACAGCATATCCTCCCGGATCGGTTTTAGACCCGGCACTTAATGAAGTTACACCGAGAGTAGTCATATGATCCCGGAAATGTTGACTTTCACGGGTAGACAATGCAATTTCCAAATCATGATCAAAAATACGAAAGGCAAAAATGAGTTGGGCCAATTCTTTATCTTTCATAATAACATTGGGTTGGAAATGCTCTCCTTCGTGAGGACGCATACGCGGAAAAGACACAGAATAACGGGTTTGCCAATATCTTTTTTGTAAATAGCGCAGGTGTAACGCCATTAATGAAGTATCCACTCTCCAATCTTCTAACCCTATCAGCACTCCTAATCCCATTTTATGAATACCGGCTTTCCCCATCCGGTCAAAGGTATCCAATCGCCAATCGAATTTTGATTTCATGCCTTTCGGATGATACATTTTATAGCGTTCTTTATTATAAGTTTCCTGGTAACAATAAACAGCATTCAGACCTGCATGAATCAGTTGTTCATATTCTTTTTGTTTTAGAGGCTGAACTTCTACAGAGATAGAAGAAAAATGTTCTTTTACCAAATGTATCGCATTTTCTATATAATCGACACCGGCATCCCGGGGATTTTCTCCGGTTACCAATAAGATATGTTTAAAGTCACCGATTGATTTTACTCCTTCTATCTCCCGGTGAATCTGCTCATCGGTCAAAATAATCCGGTGGATATCATTAGTATGGTTAAAACCACAATAAATACAGTGGTTAATACAGGAATTAGTCAGATATAAAGGGACATAGAACTGTACAGTTTTCCCAAACCGTTGTTGTGTATACTTACGGCTTAACCGGGCCATCGGTTCTAAAAAATCCAAACCTGCCGGAGAGATTAAAGCCATAAAGTCTTCTACTTCCAGCCTGTTTTTATGAAGAGCATTTTCTACATCCTGTGATTTTTTAGAATAAATACATTCTTTTAGCTCTTTCCAATTATAATTACCGATTATATTAATAAAATCATTCATTTTTCTCTAATTGTTTGTTTTTAATCATCCAGAAATGAAGTTAATGGACTACTGGCTTCTGCATAGGGAAGTTGAGCAGCCAGGGTAGCTTCAAATGCCATACGTCCTGCTTGTACCGCCATTCCAAATGCTTTCGCCATATGTACCGGATCGCCTGCCACAGCAATAGCTGTATTTACCAATACGGCATCCGCACCCATTTCCATCGCATCTGCTGCATGTGAAGGAGCTCCAATACCGGCATCTACTACTACAGGTATATTGCTTTGCTCAATTATAATTTCAAGTAAATCCCGTGTTTTCAAGCCCTTATTGGTTCCAATAAGAGCGCCTAACGGCATAACGGTAGCAGCTCCGGCATCTTCCAGCAATTTACACAATACGGGGTCTGCCTGAATATAGGGAAGTACAATAAATCCCAGTTTCGCCAATTCTTCCGTAGCCTTTAAGGTTTGAATCGGGTCCGGTAAAAGATACCGGGGGTCCGGATGAATCTCGAGTTTCAGCCAATTGGTTTCAAATGCTTCCCGTGCAAGTTGAGCTGCAAAAACAGCTTCTTTTGCATTTCTTACGCCGGAAGTATTAGGTAATAACTGAATACCGGGTTTACGAATATGTTGCAACATATTATCTTCTTTATTTTCCGGGTCGAGTCTTTTCATAGCCACTGTAACCATACCTGTACCCGAAGCTTTAATGGCTTCTTCCATTAGTTCATTGGAACTAAATTTACCTGTTCCCAGAAAAAGCCGTGACTCAAAAGATTGTCCGGCTATGACTAATTTTTTCATATTGTATGTTGTTTTATCAGTTTAATCAATTTAGCAGTTTCAAGCTCAGGATTATCCGCCTGAAGAATAGTAGAAGATAAAGCAATCCCACTAATTCCGGTTTGCATTAATACCGGAATATCGGTATAAGTAATACCACCTATAGCTATAATTGGAATATTTATACCAGTTTCTTTACAATATCCTATAATCTCTTTGTAGCCTTCCAGGCCTAAGACAGGACTTAAATTCTTTTTGGTAGTAGTAAACCGAAAAGGACCTAAACCAATATAATCAACTCCGTCCAGGTATAATTGACGTACATCCTCCCGGGTATTAGCTGTCCCTCCTATTTTAAAAGTATCGTCCAGGATTGCCCTGGCTTCTTTAACCGGCATATCATTTTTTCCTAAATGCACACCTGTTGCATTCAATTCTTTACAAATAGATGGATAGTCATCAATATAAAATTCGGCATGGTATTGATCACAGAGTTCTTTCACCTGCAATCCAACTGTTACAATCTCTTCCGGTGAGCTTTCCTTCATTCTCAACTGTATACACCGCCCTCCTCCTCTTAGAACTGCCGCAACAGAGTTAAGAGTATCTTCCAAAGAAAGGGTATGGGTTATAAAAAGTAAGTTATTCATAGGCACAAATTTTCTGTAACTCCTGAAACCGGGTAATAACAGAAGTTATATCATGACTCCGGGAATATTCTCCCCAGATACTCCCCATAACAGCAACACCTCCAAAACCATATTGCCTGACAAGAGAAATATTGGTTTTATCAATGCCGCCTAATGCAATAATCCGGTTATTAATAAGTTTCTTTTTACTGTATTCTTCTAATTCCTTTGGTAAAAAAGAACTTTTGTAATTCTTTTTGGAAATACTATCAAAAATGGGACTCAGAAAAACATACTCATAGCCGGAGATTTCCTCTATTTCCTGAAATGAATGACAGGAACGGGATAGTTTTAGCCCTTCCACTTCCGGAGGTAAAAGATTACGGTTATTTAAATGTATTCTTTTCATTCCATAGGATATCCCTAAAAGGTGGTGATCATGCAAGGCTATTCGTTTATAATATTCCGGAGAAATACTTTCCAATAACTCTATCATCTGTTCAACCGTGTAATCCGGTTTACGCAAATGCAATAATTCCAGCCCAGTGTCAAATAAAGAGTTTAACAGATTTCCTTCTGCCGGGATGTTATCCGGTAAAGTGATAAGTATGAGTTTCATGCCTCACCCTCCTGATACAGCATGAATAAGCATTAACTCCTGTTGATCTATTAGAATAGCATCCTTCCATTCAGATTTAGGAATTACCTTATATTCAATGGCAATGGCAATTCCTTCTTTTGAAATATTCAATTCATCCAGAAATACCGATAGAGAAGTCCCCTCTATAACCTCATATGGTTTATCATTTAATTTGATAATCATTGAAATAAGTTTAAAAAGAATTAATAGGTACAATCAAAGAGGAGTCAATCCGGAAGAGAATAAAGAATCATCCCTACGTCGGTATAATCCGCATCAGGTATTAAGGGTATAATCTCAGCCGGCCAGGGCACCCCTTGATTGTTAAGTCAAAAGTAAGTAATATTTATGGATTATTTATGCATAACCTCATAATCTTATTTGTTTCACATCTATTTACTTCTTTTATAAGATACCTGACCC
>JAJBTP010000620.1 GCA_020860805.1 Tannerellaceae bacterium
GTATTAAGAGGACCTACTGCCATTGCGTTTGCCGGATGGTTTGAACAAAGTCCTCAGTTAGACGGGAAAAATATAGAACTAAGCATCATTGATTCACCCGGACATATCCAGGCCCTCTTATTACGAAATCAGACTGATATGGCTGTTCTTCCTATGATTAATACAGCAAATTTATACAACAAAGGAATTGAATACCGGTTAGCCGGATGTCCTATCTGGGGAAATCTATATTTGATAGAAAGAGAAAATACGCCTGCAGAGGATAAAAAACTATACATTTTTGGAGCGGGTGCTACTCCCGATATTCTCACCAGATATTATTGTGAACTCAATGACCTGCCTTACTCTTATAACTATACTTTCCAGACAGCAGGTGAAATAGTACAGGCTATTTATGCCCGTAAAGTAAATCGTTCTGTGATGGCAGAACCTTACCTTTCCATGATTTTACAAAAAGATTCCACCTTTCATATCATAGCAGACCTTAATAAACCCAACCAACACACAAATTTTGTCCAAACGGCTGTTATTTACCACAAGGAGCTCGAAGAACTTCGTCCGCAGATAGATAGTTTACTGGCTCTCTCCTGTAATTTTGCCAATCTGGAACCGGAGAAAGCCATCGGTGAACTGGAAAAACAGGGAGTTTTTCCTCCCGGCTCTCTCACTTCGGAAAGTATTGAACGATGTAATATCAGGTATGTTCCCCTGAAGGATGCAAAAGAAGAGATTCAATCGTTTCTGGAACTCATTTTCCGGTATGAGCCCAGAGCTATTGGTGAGCAATTACCTGGCAAAGCATTTTATAAATAAAAAGAGAGTATGAAAAACAAATGTATCACACTGACCGCTGTCTTTATACTTTTACTTATATGACAACTGATTGCGATAGGTATTAATAACCCCATCCTGTTTCCGGATGTTCCGGGCTTATTTACATCCTTAGTTTCTTTATTCTCTTCTTTTACTTTTTACCAGTCTGTGACAACCACTATAGGAAGAGGGTTGGTTGGAATCTTTTTTTCGGTTTGCATGGCTACAGTATTCTCGCTACTCTTTGCCAGAACACCTGCTTTATATGAATGGTTCCGGCCTTTGTTAACGATTATGCGTTCGGTTCCGGTCATATCCTTTATCCTGTTGGCACTTCTTTTTCTGAATCCGGAAACCATTCCTTTGCTTATCGGCTTTCTTACCATGTTTCCCCTACTGACAGAAAACCTTACAAAAGAGCTACTCTGCCTGGACAAAGATATATTACGTATGGGTAAAGCCTTTTCTCTTTCCCGTCCAAACTATTTTCTACATATCCTCTATCCTCAGCTAAAACCTTTTTTATACAGTGGTTTATCATCAGCAGTAGGATTCGGCTGGCGGGCTATTATCATGGGTGAAGTATTATCACAGTGTACTTTGGGTATAGGAAGCGGCATGAAAAAAGCACAACTGTTTATCGAAGTACCGGAATTACTGGCGTGGACAGCTATAGCTGTATTAATTAGTTTTGTTGCAGATAAAATTATCAGTAAGCCGGCCCAATGGAACCCTTCTGTTTACTATGGAAAAGAAACCGGACTTACTTTCCGTCAAGTTCTTCCGGCTACTCTTTCTATCCGGAATTTATCTTTTAGCTACGAAGCAAAAGAAGTGTTGAACAATTTCTCAATCACAATACCCCCTTCTTCTATGATAGGAATCCAGGGAGCCTCCGGAAGTGGAAAAACAACACTTATTTATCTAATTAGTCATCTGTTACCAGTTCATAAAGGGATCATCGGGTATTCTGCAGATGCCGTCTTCTCCTGGGTATTTCAAACACCAATCCTTCTACCCCATCTCTCCGTATATGACAATATTGCTTTGCCATTAGCAGGTAAAATAGAAAAACAACAAATTCCGGTGCTCTTATTTCCGGTATTAAAACAACTACAAATAGAAGAATTAAAGGAACGTTTTCCGGATGAATTAAGCTACGGACAACAACAACGGGTATCCATTGCAAGAGGCCTGCTATATCCTGCTAACTTTCTGCTTATGGATGAACCTTTCAAAGGTCTGGAAAAAGAATTGGTAAAGAAAATCATCGAAATAATAAAAGAACATCAGACCCTCTCTCACCAAACCATTGTGTTCGCCTCTCACCAACCGGATGAACTAAGTGAACTGGCACAACAAATCGTTACGATTTAAATCGAAAAAAACTATCTTTGCCCTCCATATTAAGAGTTAATAATACATCATGGAACAATCTTTCCACACGCTTATTGCGCATGTCCTTTCTATTCCTGCCGGACAGGTAGAACGAACTATCACCCTGTTGAATGAAGGTGCCACTATTCCTTTCATAAGTCGTTACCGCAAAGAAGTAACAGGAGGATTGGATGAAGTGGCTATCAGTAACATCAAAGACCAACTGGACCATTTTACTGAGTTGAAAAAAAGGAAAGAGACAATTCTTTCTTCCATTGAAGAACAGGGAAAACTCAGTCCGGAACTCAAAAAACGAATTGAAGAATCCTGGAATAGTGCCGAACTGGAAGATATTTATCTGCCTTATAAACCCAAAAGAGTTACAAAAGCAGAAATAGCCCGTAAAAAAGGACTGGAAGCGTTGGCTAATATTCTTTTTCTGCAGCGGGAAAATGACCCATCTTTACGTGCGGAGCAATTCATAACCGATGAAGTGGAAACAGCGGAAGATGCCTTACAGGGTGCACGGGATATCATGGCCGAGTGGATTAACGAAAATGAAGAAGGCCGTAATACCGTCCGTAATTCATTCCAGCATACAGCCATTATTTCTTCGAAAGTTATTAAAGGAAAAGAGGAAGAAGGGGCCAAATACAGAGATTATTTTGACTTTAGTGAACCTTTAAAACGGTGTACTTCTCACCGGTTATTAGCCTTAAGAAGAGGGGAATCGGAAGGAATAGTAAGAGTAAGTATTTCGCCGGATGCGGAAAATTGTCTGGAAAGATTGAAACGCCGTTTTGTAAAAGGACGGAATGGGTCTGCGCAACAGGTGGAAATGGCAATTGAAGATGCATACAAACGACTTTTAAAACCTTCCATTGAAACCGAATTTTCAAATATCAGTAAGGCACAGGCCGACGAGGAAGCAATACGGGTTTTTGCTGAAAACCTCCGCCAACTCCTGTTAGCTCCTCCTTTAGGACAAAAACGGGTATTAGGGGTTGACCCGGGATATCGCACCGGGTGTAAAATTGTATGCCTGGATGCGCAGGGTACGCTGTTACATAATGAAACAATCTACCCTCATCCCCCTCAAAATGAAAAGTCGAAAGCAGCTGCCAAGATCTCCCAACTGGTTTCAACGTATACCATTGAAGCCATTGCCATCGGGAACGGAACAGCCAGCCGTGAAACAGAGCAGTTCATTACAAACATACGATATGACCGGAAAGTACAGGTTTTTGTAGTCAGTGAAAACGGAGCCTCTATCTATTCCGCTTCTAAAACAGCACGTGAAGAATTTCCGGAATATGATGTAACCGTCCGGGGTGCAGTCAGCATTGCCCGGCGACTGATGGATCCATTAGCAGAGCTGGTTAAAATAGATCCTAAAAGTATCGGCGTCGGTCAATATCAACACGATGTGGATCAGAATGCACTCAAAAAGAGCCTGGATCACACCGTAGAAATTTGTGTAAACTTAGTGGGTGTAAATGTGAATACAGCCAGTAAACATCTACTGACCTATATCTCCGGTTTAGGACCGGCATTAGCACAAAATATCGTAAATTACAGGACTGAAAACGGCCCATTCAAAACCCGGAAAGAATTACTGAAAGTTCCCCGTATGGGAGAAAAAGCCTTCGAACAGTGTGCCGGATTCCTTCGTATCCAGGGAGGTAAAAATCCACTGGATAATTCTGCCGTTCATCCGGAAAGTTATCCGGTTGTGGAAAAGATGGCGAAAGACTTAAACTGTTCCGTCGAAGAGTTGATAAAAAATAAAGAACTTAAGAAAAAGCTGAACCTCCGGCAATATATTACGGATAAAACCGGTTTACCTACTTTACAGGATATCATGGAAGAACTGGATAAACCAGGCCGTGACCCCCGGCAAACCATTCAGGTATTCTCATTTGATGCATCTGTAAAAACAATTGAAGACCTGAAAGAAGGCCAGGTTCTACCCGGAATCGTTACCAATATTACCAACTTTGGTTGTTTCGTAGATGTAGGTATTAAAGAAAACGGATTGGTACACATTTCCGAACTGGCTGACCGGTTTGTCAGTGATCCCTCCCAGGTTGTCTCTATTCATCAACATGTGAAGGTAAAAGTACTCAGTGTAGACTTATCCCGTAAACGGGTACAGTTATCGATGAAAGGAATAAGTGAATGAAAATAAATAAAACAAATGTAGCCCGGCTACTGGATAAAGCAAAGATACCCTATCAACTGATTCCCTATGAAGTGGATGAAAATAATTTAAGCGCAATCCATGTAGCTGAACAATTAGGTGAAAATGTAGAACAGGTTTTTAAAACATTAATTCTGCAAGGCGACCGTACCGGCTACTTTGTTTGTATCATACCCGGAGCGGAAGAAGTGGATTTGAAAAAAAGCAGCCAAAGCATCCGGTAATAAAAGTTGCCGGATGATACCAATGAAAGACTTGCTTCCTCTTACCGGCTATATCCGCGGAGGTTGTTCTCCTATCGGTATGAAAAAGAAATTCCCCACCTATTTACACGAAACAGCTACGGAATTTGATAACATCTATATAAGTGCCGGACAAAGAGGCCTGCAGGTTTTCCTTTCCCCACAGGATTTAATACATGCAACCGACGCGTTAGTTGCTGATTTAGTAAGTAAAGACTAAACATTTTTTCAGCTGATTATAAACCTGTTACTAAAAAATGGAGAAGTATTGACGTATTCGCTTTTTTAGTTTGCTGCGTTTATGAAGTAGTATTTCTGTC
>JAJBTP010000250.1:0-3747 GCA_020860805.1 Tannerellaceae bacterium
ATATATAGATTATATGAACGATTATAATGAATGATTGATTGTTCGTGAAATCACATCCAACTGCTGTTCTTTAGTCAGTTTAACGAAATTAACCGCATATCCGGATACACGGATCGTTAACTGCGGATAGTTTTCAGGATGATTCATTGCGTCAATCAGTAATTCTTTGTCGAATACATTTACATTTAAGTGTTGTCCACCAGTAGGTGTAAAGTAACCGTCTAACAGGTTAGTCATATTGGCTACCTGGCTTGAACGATCTTTTCCTAATGTTGCCGGTGAAACTGCAAATGTATATGAGATGCCATTATGTGCATGCTGGAAAGGCAATTTAGCCACTGAAGCAAGAGCTGCAATAGCGCCTTTTTTATCCCGTCCGTTCATGGGGTTTGCACCTGGTGCAAAGGGGCTCCGGCAGGACGTCCGTCCGGGGTCGCTCCGGTCTTCTTACCGTATACTACATTCGATGTAATGGTAAGGATAGATTGGGTTGGAACAGCATTCCGGTAGGTCTGGTGCTGGCGAAGATATTCCATAAATTGCTCTGTGATTTTTACGGCAATTTCATCTGTACTGTCTTCGTTATTACCGAACGGTATATAATCACCTTCTCTTTCGAAGTCAACAGCCAGTCCGCGTTCGTCCCGGATTACTTTTACCTTGGTATCACGTATAGCTGCCAATGAGTCGGCAACAATGGAAAGACCTGCAATACCTGTTGCACGGATACGCTCCACACTTCCGTCATGTAAAGCCATTTCAAATGCTTCATATGCATATTTATCATGCATATAGTGAATCATTTTCAGTGCGTTTACATATACTTTGGCTAACCAGCGCATCATCTGGTCGAACTTAACCATTACTTCCTCATAATCCAGATATTCACTGGTAATGGGTTCATATACAGGAGATACCTGTACACCAGACTTTTCATCACGTCCACCGTTGATTGCATATAGTAAACATTTAGCCAGGTTAGCGCGGGCTCCGAATAGCTGCATTTGTTTACCTATTTTCATCGGGGATACACAGCATGCGATACCATAATCGTCACCATATACCGGCCGCATTAAATCATCGTTTTCGTATTGTACGGCAGAAGTATCAATAGATACTTTTGCACAATAGTTTTTCCAGTTCTGTGGGGCATTGTTAAACCATAAAACGGCTAAGTTTGGCTCAGGTGCCGGCCCCAGGTTATATAATGTATGCAGATAACGGTAGGAAGTTTTAGTAACCATGGAACGGCCGTCTACTCCCTGTCCGCCTAACGACTCGGTTACCCAAACCGGGTCACCCGAAAACAGGTCGTTGTATTCGGGGGTACGCAGGAAACGTACAATACGCAGTTTAATAATAAACTGGTCAATTAATTCCTGTGCTTCTTTTTCTGTTAAAATACCTGCTTTTAAATCACGCTCGATGTAAATATCAAGGAAAGTAGAGGTACGTCCCAGAGACATAGCAGCACCATCCTGGTCTTTTACAGCTGCCAGATAAGCAAAATATAGGAATTGAACAGCTTCACGTGCATTCGCAGCCGGACGGGTTACGTCAAACCCATATCCTGCACACATCTTTTCAAAGTCTTTCAGTGCACTGATTTGCTCTGAAATCTCTTCACGGTTCTGGATGATTTCTTCGGTAATTTCCTGAATATCCAGACGTACCAGAAAGCGTTTTTTCTCTTCAATCAACGCTTTGGTTCCATACAAAGGCACACGACGGTAGTCTCCGATAATACGGCCACGTCCGTACGCATCCGGGAGTCCGGTGATAATCGCTGAACGGCGTGCTGCCACCATTTCATCCGTATATACGGAGAAAACACCTGCATTGTGTGTTTTTCTGTATTTTGTATAGATTTCTTTTGTCATAGGATCCAACTCATACCCATAGGCATTTAAGCTGTTTTCTACCATACGGATACCACCTTTGGGAAAAATACCACGTTTAAGAGGTGCATCCGTTTGTACACCTACAATCTCACTTCATTTTCCTGATCGATGTAACCGGGTCCATAGGTATCAATACCCTGAGCTTTTTTAGTTTCAGCGTCGTAAACACCTTTTTCACGTTCAACTTTGAACATTTCAGTTAGTTTGTCCCAAACTTTCTGAGTTTTCTCCGTTGATTTTTCCAGAAAGGATTCATCTCCTTCATATGGAGTATAATTCCGCTGGATAAAGTCTCTTACATTGATTTCTCTTTTCCAGACTTCACCGTTGAAGCCTTTCCAAAAATCTGTTTGTTCGCTCATTATAGTAGTATGTTAGTAATTAGTCTTACCTGTTTTCTGTTTTCAGGCTACAAAAATAATGTTTTAAAACATATTTTTCGCTATAAAATATGATAACCTTCATTAATTAGTATGAGGGTTATCTAATAAATATAAGTATCCATAGATACAGCCCACTAATCCGGCTCCTCCTACGATATTTCCAAGCGTAGCGGGAAGTAGGTTGTGAGTTAAAAAGTTTATCCAGGAGATATCCGCACCTGTATATATCGCAGCCGGGATAAAAAACATGTTGGCGATGGAGTGTTCATATCCAAGTGTTACAAAAAGCATGACCGGAATCCAGATGCCTATCGCTTTTCCCGGTATTTCTTTGGCGGCATATCCCATCCACATACCTAGACAAACCAGCCAGTTGGCTCCAATACCTTTTATAAAGACAGTTATGAAATCCTGATTTACTTTCATCTCTGCATAATGGTGCAGGTAAGATTGCCAGGGATCACTATAAATAAGTCCGGTTTTTGCTGTAAATAACCAAGCTATTAACTGAGCACCTACAAAATTGAAAAGGAAAGAAAGAGTCAGATACATTGCGAATTTCTGCAGGCCTATCTTTTTCTGTAGGACAGGTAGTGTAAAGGCTGTACAATCACTGGTGAATAAGTCGGCTCCTGTGACAGATACTAAAATAAGCCCTACAGGGAACATGGCGCCTGCGATAAACTTGATTAATCCGGGATTTTCGGTACCTATTCCGGGCATTCCACCGGCAACCATCACGGATAAGAGGCCGCCAAAGGCAATAAATGCTCCTCCTAATATGGAGATAATACAAAACTTGTGAATAGGTAAGCTGCTTTTGTAACAGCCTGATGAAGAGAATTCTGCCGCTATCTGGCGGGGATTGTTATAACTCATACAATTTGTTCGGTATTTGTCTAGCCTAAAGATAAAATTTTCAGCGCGCGAAGTTAGCTAAAAGATTTAAATCCAGTAGAAGAATAGAGTGACGAACTTCGAAAAATACCTATAGATAGGTATTAATATGCTTACAGATACTTATTTACAAATTAAAAGAGAACCGGCTTTTTCTATCCATATATCTGCCATATGCCTGTGTCCGGCTGGCGTTGGGTGAATA
Source organism: Tannerellaceae bacterium (assembly GCA_020860805.1). Classification (GTDB taxonomy): domain Bacteria; phylum Bacteroidota; class Bacteroidia; order Bacteroidales; family Tannerellaceae; genus UBA4116. The sequence goes on from JAJBTP010000250.1 coordinate 3,387, forward strand.
CCATCCCATAGCCAATGTTCAGGCGGAAGATTGGGATACTTTTGCTGTAAATCCACAAACATTTTCTCATAATCCAATAAAATAGCCTGATAATCAGTAGCTATTTTTCTAACTATTTCGGCACAGGCAGGTACAAGGCGGGAATATTCCTGTTGTGCTTCATGCGGAATTTGTTTGGAAGTGCCCACAAAAGGATTTCCTAAAACGATTTTAATCTCTGGATTTTGTTCTATGATTTGTTTCTGCCATACTATTTTCAAGTTTTCTCAGTATTTTTTGCAAAATAGTTAGTTCTTATATGAGAAGCTGTTTTTTTTGTTTTTATCAAACAGTAGTTTGCTATAGGCATTGACTATTGTGT
>JAJBTP010000250.1:3757-4950 GCA_020860805.1 Tannerellaceae bacterium
CGGCTGTAAATCCAGTTAGTCTTTCTGCCATCTTTTTTCCATGTCCTCAACCGTATTTCCACTAATACCCCGGTTGAAAAAAATATATTCATTTTCCGGATAGTAACCCATGAAATGGGCTACACAAAGATACACATACCCACTACCATACAGGTGATTCCAATCCCAGTGGTTTCGTTCTTCGGATGGATTATTACCTCCTCCCCAGTTTCCATCTGTGATAGAGTCGCCGATGTAAAGGATACGTAGCGTTTTCGGTTGCTCATACCATAAACTGGGATTTGGATTAAAGTCAATTTGGTTTTTACCGGTGATATGGCCCGCAGTTATTATACCTGCTAACAGATAGAACAGACTTTTTTTCATGTGTAGTAATAGTGGTTTAATAATACTCAGCTGCAAGGTAAGAATTTATTTTGAAAGAAGAAAAAACTTACGGATATCCTTTATCTTTACAGTACAAGAATTAACCGGGCTATAAAGAATATGTTTATTATAGAGAGCTTTTTATTTAAAACAAAAAACCATAAAGGTAATCCGGATTTACTCGTAAATATCAGGAGTTATGAACAAATAGATATTAATAATCTGGATTCGCTTTATCTCGAAGGAGCAATTACTATCCTCTATTATAATGAAGTGTTTTTAGATACGGGACAGTGGGATTTGGTGGATCAACTCTATCTGTATTTTACGGAAGCACTTATCGGGGTGAAAGAAACGGGAAAGTCGGTTTTTGGTTTCCTGATACTTCTATTGAAGTTCAGCTTATCCGGAAACAACCGGAATATGTGTATGTGAAGATAGGAGAGAAAGCAGATGTATTTCGATTCCATGACTTTGCAGTTGCTTTATTTGATGCAGCCATTGAATTCTTTGAAATATTATTACGATTAAATCCACGGTATAATGGTAATATGGAGAGTGATTTGACTACTATTAAAGAAAGGAAAAAGTTGTTTTTTGTTTAGTTCATTTCTATGAACGGATGGAGTAAATTTATCATCTATTCCCGTTTGTTGTTTAGCTAACTAAGCAACAAACGGGAATATGGGTTTGGAGTAAGAACTATTTTATAAATTTCTTTAGTTATTTCTTTCTCTTTCCAGGATAGTTTTTAATTCTTCTATGATTTCCGTATGAGTTTCTGTCAGATTGTTTTTTCTCCGATGTCATTCCGGAGGTTATATAAC
>JAJBTP010000432.1 GCA_020860805.1 Tannerellaceae bacterium
GATTATATTTATATTATATATGTTTTTTATGGGTTTGTTTTAATAGGGTTCAAAACTTTATTTCCCGATACAGAACTTAGCAAAAATATTTCCTAAGATTTCATCATTATTAATCTGTCCGGTAATCTCTCCCAGATAATGCATACATTCCCGGATATCCTGGCTCAGGAAATCACCGGATATATTTTGTTTAAGTCCTTCTATTACCCGTTGAATGGATGCCTGGGCATGGCTTAGGGCTTCATAATGACGTACATTCGTTACAATTACGTCATTCGGAGTAATTTCAGGCAAAGAAGCGGCCTCTACCAGAAATTGTTGTAATTGCGATGTATTCTCCTGCTTCTTAGCGGAAATATAAATACGCTCTGTATCTATATCCGCTACTAATTGTTTTTTAGCGATTAATTCTTCCGAAGTCAATAAATCAGATTTATTGAATACCAGTAATAGTTTTTTGCCGGCAGCCTCAGGTACTAGCTGACGTGCCATTTCCTCAATTTGCTCCGGCGGAGTTGTAAAATCAATCACCCAAAGGATAATAGTAGCCTGGCGTAATTTACTCCACGTCCGTTGTATGCCCATATTTTCAATCGTATCCGTCGTTTCACGAATACCTGCCGTATCAATAAACCGGAAGGTGATACCCCCTAAATTAATGGTATCTTCAATGACATCCCGGGTAGTACCATGAATATCGGAAACAATGGCCCGCTCCTCGCCCACCAACAGATTCAATAAAGTAGACTTTCCGGCATTCGTTTCGCCCACAATGGCTACCGGAATCCCATTTTTAACTGCATTCCCCACACTGAATGAATCTACCAGACGGGATATCGTCTGTTCAATCGTAGAAGCTAACTGACACAGGTTCTCACGGTCAGCAAATTCGACTTCCTCCTCACTAAAATCAAGTTCCAGTTCTATTAAAGAAGTAAAATCCAGCAACTGTCCCCGTAACTTCACCAACTCACGGCTGAATCCGCCCCGCATCTGGTTCATAGCCAGTTTGTGCATACCGGCCGAAGTAGAAGCGATTAAATCGGCAACAGCTTCCGCCTGACTTAAATCCATCTTTCCATTCAGAAACGCCCGTTGTGTAAACTCCCCCGGAAGAGCCGCACGTACTCCGTTACGAATGAATAACTGCATAATTTGCTGCTGGATATAAACCGAACCATGACAGGTTATCTCAGTGGTATCTTCACCGGTAAACGAATGAGGATTCCGGAAAACAGAAACCAGTACATCATCGATAGCTTCTTCTCCCTTTATGATAGTTCCGTAATGAAGGGTATAAGCCGGTTGAGCAGATAATACTTTACCTGCCTTATGCGGACGGAACACAGATTCCGTCACCCGGATAGCGTCCGGCCCCGACACCCTGATAACAGCTACTCCACCCGCCCCGGGTGCCGTCGAGACAGCGCAAATTGTATCGTTATTCATCTTATAGTCGTTCGTAAAAAATTGCTGATTATTAATCTGTTTATTGCCCAAATAGATAGGTTGCAATGGATAGTCATAAAATCATTTTCTACTAAACGAATAAAATGAGTGTACTACTAACTACCAACTACTAACTACCAGACCACATAGTGGGTTATTATACTTTTACCAATTCATACTGCCTTGTTCCGATTCCAATCTTTTCAGCATACTCCAGGCCTGCTTTCCAGTTCGTATCAGGATGGATAAGGCAAAACTTATCTTTTCCGTGAATCTCATCATGCGAATGAGCATCCGTCAAACGATTGCCTTCCAATACCGGAGCCGCTGTTATCAAATCAGCACACGCCTGATCCAAAGCAACGGGATCAAATGAAGCCGCAATTCCCAAATCCGGAACAATAGCAGCATCATTATGATTCCAGCAATCACACTCCGGAGAAATATTCATAATAAAACTGATATGAAAATGGGATTTATCTTTCAAAACGGCTTTGGTATATTCAGCTATTTTATAGTTCAACCGCTCCGACGTATCTCCTTCCCCCATTATAGCAGCACTATACTGGCAGAGGGCCACACATTGACCACAGCCGACGCATTTATCATAATTAATAACAGCAATCCGGTTCTCGTCCAGATGAATCGCATCGTGTGCACAATACTTTTCACAAATACGACAACTCACACATTCCTCCCGGTCGACAACCGGTTGCGAAGCCGAGTGCAATTCGAGTTTACCTCCTACACTGGCACATCCCATGCCGAGGTTTTTCAAGGCACCTCCAAATCCGGACTGCTCATGCCCTTTGAAATGGTTCATAGAAATAATAATATCTGCATCGGCCACAGCCGTACCGATTTTCGGCGCTTTACAATAGTCTCCTCCTATCGGAATCTCTTTGTAATCAGTACCCTTTAATCCGTCTGCAATAATGACATCACATTTTGCCGAGATAGGATTAAAACCGTTTTCCATGACACTCTGCAGATGGTCTACCGCATTGGAACGTTTGCCGGAATATAGTGTATTGGTATCCGTCAGAAAAGGCTTTGCTCCCAGGCTCCGTAGCAGAGTCGCCATCCGGGCTGCATAATTAGGACGTATATACGCCAGATTACCGGGTTCTCCAAAATGAATCTTAATTGCTACAAACTGGTTTTTAAAATCAATATTCGTTATACCTGCTCTTTTGACTACCCGTTCGAGTTTATCCAGCAAATTACTGGAAGGTGTTGTTCGCAGATTCGTAAAGTAAATCTTAGATGTATTCATAATCGCTAATTTCAGAGTGCAAAGATAATTAAAAAGTAGTTGGTAGTTAGTAGTTGGTAGTACACTCATTTCATTCGTTTAGTAGAAAATAGTTTTTAATTCTACTAACTACCAACTACTTTTTCCTACCTTTACAGAAAAAAAGAAATATGCTTTTAGATAGTATGAAAAACCGGCGGACTATCCGCCAATATACAGAACAGGATATCACAGATGAACTGTTAAATGAATTACTGGAGATAGGTGTCCGGGCATCCAATACCGGTAATATGCAATTATATAGTGTAGTTGTAACAAGGGATGCGGCAAATAAAGAAAAATTAGCGCCTGCTCACTTCAATCAGCCGATGGTAAAACAGGCTCCGGTGGTGCTCACTTTCTGTGCTGATATTAACCGTTTCGTAAAATGGGCTGAACTACGCAAAGCTGAAGCCGGTTTTGACAATTTCCAGACCTTTATGGCAGCCACCATTGATTCGATGCTGTTTGCCCAGGCTTTCTGTACAGCTGCAGAAGAAAAAGGATTAGGAATCTGTTATCTGGGTACCACGACCTACAATGCAGATAAAATTATTGACGCCCTTGCCCTTCCTAAAGGTGTCGTTCCGATTGTAGCGGTTACAGTAGGTTATCCGGCTCATACCCCGGAACAACCCGAAAGGCTGCCCCTGGAAGCCATCCTCCACCAGGAGACTTACAGCGACTATACGTCTGAGAATATAGATGCTTTATACCAGGCGAAAGAAGAACTCCCTGTTAATATTCAATATGTAAAAGAAAATGACAAGGAGACTTTAGCGCAGGTGTTTACAGATATCCGGTACACAAAAAAGAATAATGAATACTTCTCAGAGGTCTTTCTAAAAGTATTACGGGAACAGGGATTTTTATCAACTGACTGTTGATTCTGTATTATCTGTATGTTTTTATAATTCTGGAAAAGGTCTGTTTCTATTACACCGGTAATACCTTTAAGGGAGCGTTCAAACTGTCTGGGGATTTCATCAAACCAGACGTCTAAAATAAGATTTCCATTTTCTGTTATTACCGGTCCGTCTTTGCCTTCTGCCATGCGTAGTTTCATTGTATTAGGCAGATAGATTTGGAGAGCTTTTTCTACATAGGGCAAGGCTTGTGGATAAACTTCCAGGGGAACGGGAAAACGCTCTCCTAACCTTTCCACTCTTTTACTCGCATCTGCCAGTATATAAGAAACCGGGCTGGAACGAATAATCAGTTTTTCTTTAAACATGACCCCTCCTCTCCCTTTTATAAGGTTGTTAAAGGGGTCAATCTCATCCGTACCATCAAAAGACCAGTCCGGCATATGTTCTGCTAAAGTGGTGACAGGTAATTCAAACTGATTACAGAAAAAAGTCATTTCCAAAGAGGTCGGGATTACCTGCACGTGTAGATGTTCCGTATGGATACGGGAAGCAATGGCTTCCAGCGCCAGATAAGAGGTAGAGCCAGACCCGACTCCAATGACATCTCCTTCTTTTACTTTATTAGCTATCTGACTGGCTATCGATTCTTTAGCGTCTCTGTTTTTAATTTCTTCCACCCATTGCCATTCCTCTATAATATGACTTTCACTTTTCATCGCCTGCTGACTTTTCAATCTTTTTTGCTTGAAAACAATGAATTGAGTGATTAAGTTGTTCTTTCCTGTTTTAAACTTAAGCTGGTGCCTATTTGTTAGTATGGAAACTTGAAATCCACCTTTTATAAAATGATACTCTTAGTTGCTTTTTTAATTACTATCATAGGGATTAACGCGGATATTATCATGTACCGCTTTATTAAAGCCCTTTCCAACGTTGATAATAAGATATTTTTAGGTTTCAGCATATTATCAATAGTGTATTCTTTGGGATTCCTGATTGTATATGGATTTGATCTGATGTATTTCCATGATATGCGTTGGGGCGTATTTCTCTTCCTGTTGTTTAATATACCTAAACTTCTCTTCCTTATCTATTGGTTAATCGTCATTTTTCCTTTTTCCAAAAATCATAAAAGCCAATATGAATTAAATATGATTATTGGTATTGGTATCGAATGTATAACGATCGTTAAAAATATACCAACAATACATTGAAGCAATAATATAATATAATAAGACAAATTAACAAAAGACAAACTCCACATTATCAATGATATAACAAAAGAAACACTAAATGTGGGTAGAATATCTAAAATTTGTTTTTTCGTAGA
>JAJBTP010000152.1 GCA_020860805.1 Tannerellaceae bacterium
ACTTTTTTGTTTTATTGACATTGATCTTAACAGCTTGTAAAGACGAAGAAACCGGAATAAACTCCCGGGAAGGTGAAAATGGTTTTAGTTTGTCTTACACAGTTACTACTCCTGAATCCGTATTATCCCGTTCAGCTATTGATTTAGAAACAGGTGAAGACCGGATAAATTCGTTTTACATTTTATTTTTTGAAAATACCAGCGGAAAAACAGGACGTTTTCTGGAGGCTATTGATGCAATAGCATCGTATTCAGGTCCTGTTGCAAGCAGTGGAAATATGGATGTTACTTTTCCTGACGGTTCATCTCTAAAGAATTCAGAAGAATATAAAATGTTAGTATGTGCTAACATAGATACGTATACAGGTATGGATGGAATTGAAGATCTGATTACCTTCTGCGATGGCAAAACAGAACAGCAGGTGACCTATTTATTGCAAACTATCCAGGGTGTCACACCGGGTGTGAATGAACAGGCCAATGATTCAAACCGCATATCTTCTTTTATTTTGCCGATGAGTACATCCCTGGTTAAGCCGGCTGACATCAGTCTGCTGACTATTGAGCTGATACGTACGGTAAGCCGTTTTGATGTTTTCAATGAAGCAAGCGGATATGAATTGGTTTCTGCCTCTTTGTGGAATGCTTACACAGAAGGTTTTGTGTGGGAAGGTAATTTTACAGATTATACCGCCCCACGCACTGAGCGTTATTACGGTGTAAAAGCAAACAGTGAAAAAGAGATTACCGGGTCTTTATATGCTTTTGAAAACTATGTATCCGGGCCGGCTCAGAATGATAAGGTAACTACCTGTTTGATTATCGGTCTTAAAAATCTGTCAACCAATCATACGGAATATTTCCGCACCAATGTCAATGTTTCAGCTAAACTGGGACAACGGTTAAAACGTAACACTGCGTATCGTACCATTGTGAAAAATGTTTACAGCCAGGGGAGTGATACCGAACGCGGGAGCCTATGAAAAATGATAAATTATTACTGGATATTGATGTGAACGGATGGATAGAGGATGAAAGTGGTTCTATCCTGATTGACGGAGATAATGTTCTGGTTATCCCTACCGGTACAGCCTCTTTATTTAAAGAGGGTGAAACCCGCGAATACTATGTTTATACCATTGGTGCGGGTGTCCCTTCCATTATAACTAAAAATCTGCCGGACCATATCCAGGCATCTATTAAACTGGCGCCGGGTTACTCTGAAAAATCTGCTTTCAAATCAAGCATCTTAACTTTTGAGGCTCGGCCCGGAACAACAGAAGATGATAATGAAGCTTACCGGATTGAGATTGGTTTTTCTACTCTCTCTCTGCGCCTATCTCAGTTGTACAGACAGAAAGAGATAGTCATTTTCTGGAAGTTAGTCCGGATGAGACTATCTGGTTACAGGCGCAGGCCGGGGCAACTCCTTCTGAAAATATGACTGTGACCGGTTCGGGTGATTGGGTGGCCGAAATCCTGAAGGACAATGATTTCTCTTTTAATCCCAACAGTTCTCTCTATAGGATAGAAGGAACTTCGGGCGACAGTTTTAACATCTATGCACGGACACACAATACGACTGGTGATATCCGTTATTGGTTTGTGAAAATATACCTGAAAGACAGGCCGTCAGTAAGCCGCTATCTGGTAATTGCCCAACAGGGTTGAGCTATCAATATACCTATAGAATGTAGTCTGTTTCAATAATTACAAATCAAAAACAACAAAAAATATGAAAAATATATTCTTATACCTATCCATACTTTTCACTTTTGTATGCCTGAGTTGCCAGGAGGAAGAAGAAAGAATACCGCAAACCAGCGTAAACAGTTTCAGCCTTCATTACACCATCCCAACTCTCGGTGCAGCTACCCGTTCGGAAATTGTAAGCCAGGAGGGAGAAGACCAGGTAAATACCTTTTATGACCTCTTCTTTGAAAATACAACCGGAGGAACGGGTCAGTGCCTTACTGCTATCGACCTGATGGGAGGGCGGCAAAACCCGCTTTCTACATCCGGGGTACTGACTGTCGACTATGCTGCCAGCGATGAACTGTCGGCTACCGAAACTTATAAAGTACTTCTATGTGCTAATATGGAAGCCTATAACACAGCTATCCAAAACCTATCCGGTCTGGAAGATTTCTGCCGGAACAGGACTGAAAAGGAAGTGGCTGCTTTATTACAGGTACAAATTCAGGAAGATACGGAAATGAGCATCACGAATTTACCGATGAGTGCATCTGTGGTAAAAGAAGGTGGAAAAAGCCAGGTTTCTGTGGATCTGGTCCGTGCGGTGAGCCGGTTCGATGTGACGAACCGGGCCAGTGGATACGAACTGGTGGGTGCTTCGCTGTGGAATGTATATACATCCACAAACTTATGGGATACCGGCGAAATGGATTTTTCCGGCAATCGTACTGAACGCTATTATGGCATAGATGCAACTGCCGGGCAGATTATTGGCGGGTTGTATGGACTTGAGAACAGGGTGGAAAATCCGGCTCAGAATGACGGCCAGACTACAGCTTTGATTATAGAGATGAAAAACCAGGAAACAGGTGAGTCTGAATTTTTCCGTGCCAATATTCATCCGGTAAACAAATCTCAACAACTGAAACGGAATAATATTTACCAGACAGCCATCACGCAGGTGCTTGGCAAAGGATTCCCCACAGAAAGAGAAGCGTATGAAAGCAAGGATGCGCTGCTGATTACGGATATTAACGGCTGGATGGCAGACCCGGGGAACAATGTGGTTTTCGATGATAATAATATCCTGGCTGTACCTACCAGTGTGATTACACTGCCCATCATGGGAGATACCCGCACTTATAACATCTTTACCGATGGGGAAGGAACATTAACCATGACTACCGAAGAAATACCTTCGGATGTAAAAGTAAAACTGGAAGGTAATAAACTACAGATTGAAGCTCCGGCAGCTTCTGCGGAATGGGGTGGTATCCTTACATTCGCTATCGGTAATCTGACCACTTCTATCCAGATACAACAGGCTGAACATATTTATAATTACCTTACGCTCAACTTTGATGTAGAAGAATTGCCCCTGTTCGATTATGCAGCCGGCAGTGTTTCACCTGAAATAGAAGTGATGAGTACCGGGGCATGGGTCGCTGAAATTTTTGGTGGTGACTGTTTCTCCTTTAGTTCTTCCCCAAGCCGGGTGGATAAGATAAACGGGGAGGCGAATACCGGTTTCAATATCTATACAATGGAAGCCAATATGTCTAAAGCCAACCGGTATTGTTTTGTTCAGGTGTCTTTGGTGGATGCTCCGGAAATAAACCGGGTGCTTGTACTTGAACAGGAAAAATACGAAGAATATATACGCTTTGTCAAGATAGATAATAAGAAACTTAGTGCACAAGCTCATATATATATACAGGGATAACACTGGAATCGAATGCCGAATGGGAAATTATCCAGCAAACTATAAATGCAGATCCTGCTGTTATTACCTTTATTGATGACAACGGCAATACGGTTACCAATTGTAAGGGTAAAGGAGCAAAACAGTTAAGGATTACGATAAAGGCCAGTGGAGGGAATCCCCCGGCATACTATCTTAAAGCAACCACCGAAGGGAAGGTATCTGCCGATATACTATTCTATCAGCTTACTTCATCTGGCTCCGGAAGTATTCAGGAACCTGATCCGGAGAAACCGCTGCAGTTTATTTCGAATGGAATTGGCCATGGTAACCTGACTGTTTCCACCTCTTCCGGCTATCTGCAGGCAGTGTATGGATTGGGAGAAAACATGAGAAACAGTGCAAAATTCGGAGAGAAAGGTAGCCTGGTGAAACTCAATACTCTTCCCTATGAATATACCTCTTCGATGAATGCAAATACGATTGCGAATGCGAAGATCATCCAGCTATTGAGTAATCCTTCGGCTGCAGATTTCGACCTGATTTATAAAAGAATGCAGGCAGACCCTACAGCATTCCTGATGATTACCAGTTCAGAGGCGGTAGAGGTAACCAAGATACTGGCACAATTCAAAGCAAAATCCGGAGCCGCCTACGGTACGGCCGTGCAGTTATCCAACATTTCTACTCGCCTGCGTCCTGTCAATGCCAGAATAAGTCATCCGTTGATGAATTATCTGTTGAATGGACCTGCCGGCAATATTACAGCCAACCAGGTTCATTTACAGGGAGCCATCCAGACCAGTACAGGACTTCCACCGAGTGCGTATCCTTCCACATTTGTTCCGGTCATCATGTCGACCTCCGATTATTATTACTGTGTATTTGGTATTGACCCGGTAAACCGTCTGATTATACTGACAGACCCGGGGGTATTCGGAGCTGCTCCCCGCTTTACGAATTATCCAAGCTATAAAAACTTTTTACACACAGGAACAAACAATTATACATTCCTTGACAACCTGACAGCCTGGATCATGAATGCAACAGGGAAAAGCGGATTCCTGGCTGGCTATCGATAATGCATACTTATATTTCCCCGGAAAGGGGGCAACAACACATACTAAAAGGCGGTATTTATTCTGGAAAGATATAAATACCGCCTGTTTTTTCCGGTTTACCGGAAAGGTTCTGCTGCTATTGCCGCTTTATTCTGTTTCTTCTTCGCCGGAGGAGGCATTTTTTTTGTTTGTTGCGGGTGTCGCGGGCTTTCATGACTGCGTTTTCATAGTCGATGAGCCGGTTTACGTTTTGTATGGTTTCTTTGAAAACCTGGGGATTGTCTGCTGTAAGGGCGAATGCATTGATCATTTCCACCAGTGTTTTATAAGCCTTGTCGGCTTCCTGGCGTTTGGCTTTCGATTCGCCGCTTATCAGGGTAGCCTGTTCATTGGTACGCTGTTTGGATAGCGTGTAGAATTCATGGTTGGCTGTTTCCAATGCGTCGAGCCATTTTTGAATGTGTAGCAGGGTGTAA
>JAJBTP010000267.1 GCA_020860805.1 Tannerellaceae bacterium
CGAATAATAACTTCTAACTTCTAAAAAGTAATAATTATGAATCTTAAATATTTTATTGACCGTCCGGTATTATCGGCGGTTATATCCATTGTGATTGTTCTGGGGGGAATAATCGGACTGGCTACTCTGCCGATAGAGCAATATCCGGATATTGCACCTCCTACTGTTATGGTGATGACTTCCTATACCGGGGCAAGTGCTGAAACCTTACAAAATAGTGTGATTGCACCCCTGGAGGAGGCAATTAATGGGGTGGAAAATATGACTTATATGACCTCAACAGCGACAAACTCCGGTACGGTAACTATTTTAGTTTACTTCAAACAAGGTACAGATCCGGATATGGCAGCTGTAAATGTACAAAACCGGGTATCGAAGGCTACCGGCTCCTTACCTTCGGAAGTAACAAAAGTCGGGGTACAGACTTTCAAAAGACAAACCAGTATCCTGAAAATTTTCTCTATTTGTAGTCCGGATGGAACTTACGATAATAAATTTCTTTCCAACTATTTGAAGATTAACTTACAACCTCAGATTCTGCGGGTAGCCGGAGTAGGAGAATTAGTAGTGTTAGGGAGTGATTACAGTATGCGTATCTGGATGAAACCGGATATTATGGCACAATATGGTCTGATTCCTTCAGATATAACTATGGCACTTTCTGAACAAAATATAGAGTCGGCTACCGGTTCGTTTGCTGAAAATGGAAATCAAACTTATCAGTATACCATGAAGTACACCGGACGCCTGCTTTTACCGGAAGAATTCGAAAATATTGTTATTCGCGCCCTTCCGGACGGTGAGCTGTTGCGGCTCAAAGATGTAGCAGATGTAGAATTAGGAGAACAGAGTTATGCCTATGAAGGTACAACAAATGGTATGCCGGGAGTTTCCTGTCTGGTTTTCCAGACAGCAGGAACCAATGCTACAGAAGTTATCCGGGAGATAGATATTTTATTGGAAGAAGCCCGGAAAGAAATGCCTCAAGGGGTAGATATTGTGGAGTTAAGAGACGCGAATGATTTTCTGTTTGCTTCTATTTATGAAGTAATCAAAACTTTGCTGGAAGCGATTGTTCTGGTTGTTTTGATTGTATATATCTTTTTACAGGATTTGCGTTCTACACTGATTCCTATGGTTGGGATTGTCGTTTCCCTGGTTGGTACTTTTGCATTCCTCTCATTCTTTGGCTTTAGTATAAACCTGTTAACTCTTTTTGCGTTGGTTCTGGCTATCGGAACAGTGGTGGATGACTCCATTATCGTCGTTGAGGCTGTACAGGCACGGTTTGATGTTGGATATCAATCTTCTTATATGGCTGCCAATGATGCGATGAAAGGAATTAGTGGAGCTATTATTACGTCTACGCTGGTATTTATGGCTGTATTTATTCCGGTATCTATGATGGGAGGTACTTCAGGAACATTCTATACACAATTTGGTTTAACCATGGCAGTTGCAGTAGGTATTTCTGCGATCAATGCGTTAACACTCTCTCCTGCACTTTGTGCTTTGCTATTAAAGCCATATGTAGATGAAAGCGGAGAACAGAAAAATAACTTCGCAGCCCGTTTCCGGAAAGCATTTAATACGTCATTTGACGTAATGGTCGGAAAATATCAGCGTGGAGTATTTTTGTTTATGAAACGTCCCTGGTTAACCTGGGCCACCATTGCCGCTTCTGTTGTATTGCTGGTTGTATTAATGAACACTACCAAAACAGGTTTGGTACCGGATGAAGATCAGGGTTCTATTTTTATCAATGTGACAACTGCTCCGGGTAGCTCCCTGGCTCAGACAGATAAAGTTATGAAAGAAATTGACCGGCGTGTTGCTTCTTTGCCACAGATTCAGGAACGTACAACTGTTGCCGGATATGGTATGATTGCCGGACAGGGACCCACCTATGGTATGATGACTATCCGGTTAAAACACTGGGACGAGCGTCCGGATAAAGAAGATGCGGTGAATGGGGTGATAGCGGAGATATATAAACGAACAGCTGATATCAAAGATGCCAGTATTTTTGTTATGGCCCCTCCGATGATTATGGGATATGGAACAGGAAATGGTTTTGATATGTATGTACAGGACCGCCGGGGCGGCGACCTCAATACCTTTTACGGATACACTCAACAGTTTATCGGACAATTAAATCAACGCCCTGAAATAGCAGCTGCTTATACTTCTTTTAGTGTAAACAATCCACAGTGGTTGGTAGAAGTAGATGCCGCCCGTTGTAAGCGTGCCGGTATTTCTCCCAGTGAGGTGTTGTCTACTTTGTCAGGGTACTACGGAGGACATTATGTTTCTGACTTTAACCGTTTCTCCAAAGTATATTGGGTGATGATTCAATCTGCGCCGGAATATCGTCTGGATGCACAATCCCTGGATAAAGTATTTGTCCGTATTAATGGAGAGATGGCACCTATTAGCCAGTTTGTAAAATTGACTAAAGTATATGGAGCAGAATCACTGACCCGTTTCAATATGTACAATGCAATTGCAGTAAATGGTGCGGCGGCTGACGGATATAGTTCCGGGGATGCTATTCGTGCTATTCAGGAAGTAGCAGCTGCAACTCTGCCCCAGGGGTATAGTTATGAGTTTGCCGGTATCAGTCGGGAAGAAAGTCAAAATACAAATAATACTGTCATTATTTTTGGTATTTGCATTTTACTTATTTATCTGATTCTTTCTGCTCTATATGAAAGTTTCCTGATACCACTGGCTGTTATTATTTCCGTACCCTGTGGTTTGATGGGTAGTTTCCTTTTTGCAAAAGCACTGGGACTGGAAAATAATATTTATTTGCAAACCGGTTTAATTATGTTGATTGGTTTGTTGGCTAAAACAGCCATTCTTTTGACTGAATATGCTGCTCAACGCCGTGCCGGCGGAATGTCTATCGCTGCTGCTGCTATTGCTGCTGCAAAAGTACGTTTGCGTCCTATCCTGATGACAGCTCTAACCATGGTGTTTGGAATGATTCCACTGGTACTTTCTTCCGGGGTCGGAGCGAATGGTAACAGTTCATTAGGTACAGGTGCTGTAGGAGGTATGGTAGTCGGAACGCTTGCGCTTCTATTTCTGGTACCTTCTTTGTTTATTCTGTTCCAGTATATACAGGAATTCTTTACCCCGGTTCAGGTAGATAATTATCCGGATTGGGCTATCCAGGCGGAGATAGAAGAACATGAAAAAGAGAAGCAGGAGCGGCAGAAAGATAATAACGAAAAATAAGAATACAGATGAAAAAGATATTTCTATTTACTGCCGTAACCTTTTTAACAGGGTGCGGATTATACAAACCTTATCACCGGCCGGATGTCGAAACAGAAGGACTTTTTGGTGATACCTATCAAATAGCAGATACAACATCTACTATAGCAGATATAAGCTGGCAGAATATTTTTACAGATCCCCATTTACAGGGTTTAATAAATCAGGGACTGGAAAATAATACTGATTTGCAAACTGCATATCTGCGTGTGCAACAGGCTGAAGCCGGGTTGATGAGTTCCCGGTTGGCATTTCTGCCTTCCCTTCACCTGGCACCAGAGGGTAGTCTGGCCAGTTTTGACCGGGCTGCTACTACCAAAACCTATACTCTTCCGGTTGTAGCCAGTTGGGAAATTGATATTTTCGGCCGGCTTCAGAATGCAAAAAAACGTTCAAAGGCAGCTTTGCTACAGAGCCGGGAGTATACACAGGCAGTACGTACCCAACTGATAGCAGCTATAGCTAATCACTATTACCTGTTATTGATGTTGGATGCACAGTATGAAATTACGGCGCAGACGGCAGAAACCTGGCGCGAGAGTGTAGAAACTATGCGTGCTATGAAAGAAGCTGGTATGGCTACCGAAGCAGGGGTTGCCCAGATTGAAGGTACCTATTATTCTATTCAGGCTTCTTTATTGGATTTAGGACAACAAATTAATGAAACTCAGAATAGTCTGTCTCTTATTCTGGCGGAAACACCTCATACAATTGCACGTGGAAAATTAAAAGAACAGGATTTTCCTGTGGAACTTACTACCGGCGTACCCGTACAACTGTTAGCCAATCGTCCGGATGTGAAAAGTGCGGAATTAAGTCTGATGCAGGCACATTATGCAACGAACGAAGCCCGTTCGTATCTTTATCCCTCTTTAAGTCTGAGCGGTCTGGCCGGATGGACGAATAGTGCAGGCGCTTATATTATTAATCCGGGAAAATTATTACTCTCGGCAGCCGGTTCACTTACACAGCCTCTTTTCAATAAAGGAATCAATCTGGCACAGATAAAAATAGCGGAGGCTCAGCGGCAGGAAGCCATGCTTAATTTCCAGCAAACCATCCTGAATGCAGGTTCGGAAGTGAATGATGCATTAACACAATATCAAATCGCACGTAATAAACGGGAAATTCGTAACCAACAGATAGAGGCAATGGAAAGAGCTGTAGAAAGTACAGAATTATTGATGGCACATACATCAACTACTTATCTGGAAATCCTGACAGCCCGTCAATCACTCTTATCTGCTCAGATTAACCAGGTGGCTGATAAGTTTAGCGAAATACAAGGCATCATCAGTTTGTATCATGCCCGCGGAGGTGGACGTGAGTTACCGGAAGAGGAGCAATCACTGTAAGTTTTTCATTTTATGAACTAATTTGAGTACCGGAGGAAGTACCCTGTGAAGGGTGCTTCCTTTTTACTTTTATGGATTTTAGGAAAATATTTCATCTTTATAAGAAAAATAAAATTTATAAAAGCATGAATTTATACTCACGAAAGCAGATAAGATTGATTTTTCTTTTTTTGTACAGTTGTTTTTCTTTGCGGTTGTAATAAGGGTACAAAGACAGATGTAGAGCCGGAATCAGACGAAGATGTAGGTTATCTGTATGTCAATCCTGAAGATACACCCTCTTTATATATAC
>JAJBTP010000002.1 GCA_020860805.1 Tannerellaceae bacterium
ATTACCATGCAAATAACCGTATTAACACTTCTTACTACTCTTCTTTTTCCGATACAGGAAAATATCAAATACCAATATGGACCATCCGGAAAAATACTTCAGAAAACAGAATATACGGATGGAAAGAAAACCGGAAAAGAAATCTTTTACTATCTGGACGGACGGGTAAAAAAAGAAATATCCTGGTATGATGATGTATTGGATGGATATACGGTAAGCTATGATTCTTTAACAAATGAGGAGTCCGGGAGGGCATATTATATATTCGGGTTACCGGATGATGTACATGTTGAATGTATAAACGGAATATCCGGAATCTATGAAATACATACAGAGTATAGATATGGTGAAATAAAATCTGTTACTACGATGGGCCCTGGATTTTATACATATACTCCCTATAAATATATCAATGGGAAACCTGTTAAACATGGTAGAGAAAAAACATTTCAGAATGGGAAACCTGTGGAAATATTCCATAAAAATGGAATACCGACCCGGACAGAGATTTTAAGTCAGGATAGCCTGCATAGTGGACAAATATATTATACGGATGAAGGACTTATCAGGAACAGATATTATTATATCCATACGCAGGAAGACGGAAGGCATGCCTATAAAACAGAACATTATGAAGGTGGTAAACTCTCCTCTATTGTTTTCACGCCGGGAGATGGGAGTGAAGAACATCATTTATATGAAAACGGAGAAGATACAGGTATTCGCAGATTCTATCGTTCCTGTGAACTGGTTGAAGAAATAACTCCGGACGAGAAAAAAACATTCTATCCGGACGGTTGCATTAAAACCCGGTCGATACTAACCGGTGGAGAGTGGCAACTTGTTGAAGAATTCGAAGATACTGACTGCCGGGGACTTCTTTCACAAGGATGGCCCATGTATAATTTCAACCAGATAACATCTGTCAAACAGAAGATTAATGATAAAACGATTCCTATTTACAGGTTGAAAGAAACCGGTGAGCTATTGAATGGAAGATACTGGATATTCCGTTGTCCTGTTTATGCCGAAGCTTCTTATAAAGATGGAAAACAGCATGGACTGGAAACTATCTATAACTATGATGGAACCGTTCGGACTATCCTATTGTATGAGGAAGGACTAAAAATGAGTGAAGCTAATTATTATGACAATCAGAGAATCAAAAGAGAGATGCTCCGGGAAGGAATATATGATATTGAGACTAACTATATAGTAAGGATGGTACATTTATAACCATAAAGAAGACAAATAGAGAAACCAGAAAAGCCACAGAAAAGAAATACCGGAACGGGGAACTGGTTTTTGAAGGACAATACATTTACAATTCAACCCGGATGGGACGATTTTATGATGCGACAGGTGAAAATATAATTATATCTCATCATGATGCAGAAATTGTATCCGAAGCAAATGCACATGTAAGGCCCTATATGCAGGGACCTTATGAAGAATATTATTCTGCCGGAAAGATGAGGTTAAAAGGACAGTATGAAAAAAGGGAAAAAGTGGGAACCTGGACCTATTACCATCCGGATGGAACACTGGAAAAAGAAGAGGAGTATGTGAAAGACAAGGTTCATACATACCGTTTCTTTCATCCTAATAATCAACCGGCTGTTGAGTTCATGCTAAAGGGTGGCTGGTTAATCAAAGAACATGTAAGGTATTCGGAAGAAGGTGCATTAGTATACCGGAGAATACAGGATGAGCAGGATTCAGAAAAAATGCACGAAACATTTTATTATCCTGACGGAACAGTAAAAGCAGTTTACACTATCCGTAGCAGAATGCGTACAGGTGATTATATTTGCTATGATGAAGACGGACTAATCGTGGAATCCGGAGAAATTGAAAAAGATGAATATACCCGCCGGGTCTTTTATGATAAAGAAGGAAATGTGATTCAATAAATAAAAAAGTAAGAAAAATATCTCTTTTCGCATCCGGGGCGGAAAGAGATATTTTTTATTTAGAAAGTCATCTTCATCATAAACCGGAAGCCATGTTTCGGAGTGCCGGGATGTTCCAGGTAATTCAGACGGCGGGTGTAGTCAATACGGATAAATTTGAAGATATTTTCAATACCCAGACTATACTCCATATAGGGTTTATTACCCATAGCATAGGAACCTTCCGGGAATTCATATAACCCATCCCCTCTGTTAATGGGGTTGTTCTTATCCGTCAGATTTCCGTACAAACCTCTGAAAGAAGCCACCTCACGCCATTTTAATTTCTTCAACAAAGGAATACGGTTGAATAACGCTCCATTCATATAATAGGTGACATCCCAGGAAGCATATTCATCGTTCAGGAATTCCAACGGTAACATATTGGTATAGGATTCCGGATAAACCGAATAAGAGATATTCGCATTGGGAATAATTAAGAGCGGGTAAGGAACCGCATCCCATACTTTACCGGCCTTTCCATAAATATCCACATATCCGTATGCCGAGAACCAGAAACGCTTCTGGATACCAAACTCCGTACGGTTATAAGTATAATCAGAACCTAATACATCTTTTCCCGCAATCGTATGGCTTAAGGTAAACACCGGAGCATCCAGCGTAATCGAATACCGGTAGTTACGGGACTGATAAAATTTCTCATTTGGCGCATACCGTAGTCTTACCTCAAACTCAGTCATCTGGTAATCCTTCATAGGAGTAATGGTCTGGCCGTTATCACTCAGTTTATTAAACTCCGCATAGCGGGTTGAATATTCTTTATAATTACGCAGCACACCAAAATAAGAAAATCCATTCCAACTCTCATTAGAGTAAGTAAGTTCTGCCTTCCGCAGGCAAGTAGCCCGGTCGTCCTGATGCCATTTCCAGGCAATGAATATATTATCCTTACTGGTAAATGCATATTGCTGGCCAATCTGGTTAATATCATACAAATATTCAAACCGTAATGAATGCACCGGGAACTCTTTCCGGTAATCTTTTTTAGGAATAAACGAATATTCAGCAATCAGGTCGTATTTGAATTTCTCGTCTTTCGTACCATAGGCCGCGTACCCGTCCAGGAAGATCCGGTCACTGAAATTAACCGTAGTGGTTCCACATACACGGAAACGGTTGCCTTCAATTGCATTCCAGCTGTAAGCCGTATTCATCGGACCGAACTCAAACTTACTTTTAGTCTTATCCGGGTTCGTCTGGATATAGCCGGAAACCAGAATACTGACAATCTTTTCCGTAGCATAAAACAGAGGGACAGACCGTAACCGTGCCATCAACCGTTCCACTGTGTTCTGGTTCCTGTTCTGCATCTCTTCAGGACGCACTTCTATCCAGAACTCATCCGGTTTCTTCAACGCATCATCTACCGTGATGACCGGTGCACTTTTTTTGAATATTTCGAGTTCTTCATCGGAAGGTTTTTCAAACGTATGATTACTATATACAATCAGCCGCCTGGCGTACATCCCTTTGGATTTAGGCGAAAGCTTGAAATCAACCTCGATATCATCCTTCGTCATGATACGCGTACCATCCTCTGTCCGGATAAATGTCTGGTCGATAGTCATATTATCCACAAAGTTCAGGTTGATATTACGGGGCACATTTAAAACCACCCGTTGGACAAAAAACGTGGAGTCCAGTGTTACATATAAGTGTCCGGTAAATCCCCAGGTTTCCGAGTTAAACGGAACGAATCCCAGGTCTACCACCTGTTGGTTATCTATAGTTAATGTATCCAGTAAATAATATTTGTAGAAGTTGGGCCCCTGCGTGGAAAGCGGACTCACAAAACGATTCAGGAATAAAGGAATATCATTCTGGAAAATATCTACTTCACGGAATACCTCACTCAGTAACTGGTGAACCCCATCCCGGGAGAATATCTCATCCACCCCGGCAGACTTATTACCCTGTTGTAACCGTTTTTCTCCTTTCGGGTCTTTCCGGTAGTAAACCGTTTCAAACCGTTCCTTTTCGGATACCGGCAAAATCGTACGCCCCATATCTAACGTATCAATAAACTCCACCAGGAAGTCGAAACGTCCGGTTTTAGTAGAATCCGCTTTAGGTTTGGGATTAAAGTCATTCATCGCAAAGATCATCTTCTCATAATGGTCGTAAGTGAAATAATCAGCGTTACGGGGATTATTACTTTCACGTGATTTAATGATATTCCGCACAAAAATAACAGCCGGGTTCTCTTTCTTACTATATCGTTCCTTACCCGGACGTACGATTACATCCGAAAGGGTAATATTAGTCGGTGCCAATTCAATACGCAGAGGCATATTACGCCCCGGAGTAAAAGAAACTCTCTTTTCCGCATATCCCAGATAAGATACCCGTAAAGTTCGTGCGTTAGAAGTCGTTGTTATGGTAAAAGCTCCATCATCGTCTGTTTGTGAACCGGTTGTAGTTCCCTCCAGTAATACAGCTACATATGGAAGCGCTTCTCCGGTGATAGAATCAGTCACGATTCCGGTGACAGTCACGTTCTGACTTCTCGCTACCCATGCCAAACCAACAAAAAGAAATATATAAACAATCTTTTTCGCCATACATTAGATTTCACTGGACATAAATGCCGCAAAATTACAAAAACTTCCTGTACCCCCGGAGGTCTAAAACGAATACAACCTATTCTGTTTAACTACAATTTGCATAAAAACACAAGAGTTATAAGGAAAGCTAACTACCGGGATACAGGTCAAATCAGTACCTCAAACCTGTTTTAAAACATTTTCATTTGAAATTATAGACGTGAAAAGGTTCAAAAAGATTGTAAGGGTTTGGGATATTTAACATATTTCACTACATTTATCCCACCGGATTTTCATTGGTTAACATATTCCAACCGTTTAAAACAAATAAAAACAGAGGAAAATGACTCCGATATAAAACAACTTATACTATTTATAGCCATTCTATGTAGTGGGGTAGGG